>CAUJGH010000626.1 GCA_963169575.1 Myxococcota bacterium
TTCGATCGCGTCGCCGATCTCGCGAGCCGCGGAACCGAATCGCAGTCCCGCTTCGACGAGGTGCGCACCGCCCTCGACGCCGCCAACGCCCGCGTCCAGGAGCTCGAGGCGCGGCTCGCCGATCTGCGCATCCGTGCGCCCTTCGCCGGGGTGCTCGGCCTGCGCGAAGTCAGCCCCGGGACGCTGCTCAAGCCCGGCGACCGGATCACGACCCTCGACGACATCGATCGCATCAAGCTCGACTTCTCGGTGCCCGAGACCTTCCTGGCGATGCTGAAGCCGGGGCTCGCGGTCGAGACCGAGGTCGCCGCCTTCCCCGGCCGCCGCTTCGAGGGCCGCGTCGCGGCGGTCGACAGCCGCGTCGATCCGGCGACGCGCGCGGTGCGGGTGCGCGCCGAGATCGCCAATCCGGATCATGCGCTGCGCCCGGGCATGCTGCTCTCGCTCGTGCTCGAGGCGAATGCCGATCGCTCGCTCGCCCTCGCGGAGCAGGCGCTCGTGCCCGCCGGCTCGAACCAGTTCGTGGTCGTGCTCGATGCCGAAGACAAGCCGAGCCGCGTGCAGGTCGAGATCGGGCGGCGGGTCCCGGGTCTCGTCGAAATCCGCAAGGGGCTCTCGGCGGGCGACCGCGTCGTGATCGACGGCGCGACCTTGATCCCGCCGGGTGGCGTCGTCGAAGTCCTGCGCGAAGAAGCGCCGCCCCGGGCCTGAAGGCCGGGCGAGGAGTCGGTCATGTGGCTGTCCGACACATCCGTGCGACGCCCCGTCCTCGCGACGGTGATGTCGCTGCTGCTGATGGCCTTCGGCGCCCTCTCCTTCCGCAATCTCCCGCTGCGCGAGCTGCCGGACGTCGATCCGCCGATCGTCTCGGTCGAGACGACCTACATCGGCGCCTCCGCCGCCGTCGTCGAGAGCCGCGTCACGAAGCCGATCGAGGATCGCCTCGCCGGCCTCGAGGGCATCCACAAGATCGTCTCCGAGAGCAGCGAGGGCATCTCCCGCATCACGATCGAGTTCTCGCTCTCGCGCGACATCGACAGCGCCGCGAACGACGTCCGCGATCGCGTCTCGCAGGCGCGCGACGACATCCCCGCCGATGCGGATCCGCCGGAGATCTACAAGGCGCAGTCGGGCGCGAGCCCGATCATGTGGATCAACCTCTCGGGCGACGACTACGGCCCGCTCGAGCTGACCGACTACTCGGAGCGCCATCTGGTCGACCGCTTCTCCGTCGTCGACGGCGTCGCGCGGGTGATCCTCTCCGGCGCCAAGCATTATTCGATGCGCATCTGGCTCGACCGCGTCGCCCTCGCCGCCCGGGAGCTCACGGTCGCGGACATCGAGACCGCCCTGCGGACCCAGAACGTCGAGCTCCCCGCCGGCCGCATCGAATCCGAGCAGCGCGATCTCACGGTCCGCGTCGAGCGCGGCTATTCGACCGCCGCGGACTTCCGGGAGCTCGTGGTCGCGCGCGGCGACGACGGCCATCTCGTCCGCCTCGGCGAGGTCGCGCAGGTCGAGGTCGGGCCGCTCGAATCCTCGGGCGAGGTCCGCGGCAACGGCGCCTCGCGGGTCGGGATCGGCATCATCAAGCAGTCGACCGCGAACACGGTCGGGGTCGCCGACGGCGTCATCGAGGAGGTCGCCCGGGTCGCCTCGAGCCTGCCGCCGGGCATGCTGATCGAGGTCGGCTGGAACAGCGCCGAATTCGTGCAGGCCTCCGTCGACGAGGTCTACAAGACGCTCTTCATCGCGATGGCCCTCGTCGTCTTCGTCATCTACCTCTTTCTCGGGACGAAGCGGGCGGCGCTCATTCCGGCGGTGACCGTCCCGATCTGCCTCGTCACGACCTTCGCCGGGCTCTATGCCTTCGACCTCTCGATCAACCTGCTGACCCTGCTCGCGCTGATCCTCTCGATCGGCCTCGTCGTCGACGATTCGATCGTCGTGCTGGAGAACGTGCAGCGGCGAATCGAGCTCGGAGAGCCGCCGCTCGTCGCGGCGCTGCGCGGCTCGCGCGAGGTCGCCTTCGCGGTGATCGCGACGACGCTCGTCGTCATCGCGGTCTTCGTTCCGATCGTCTTCCTCGAGGGCACGACGGGCCGGATCTTCCGCGAGCTCGCCGTCACGGTCTCGGTCGCCGTCGCCGTCTCGTCCTTCGTCGCGCTGACGGTCTCGGCCATGATGTGCTCGAAGATCCTCGTCGCGACCGAGCCCGACGCGGGCCTCGCGCGCCTCGCGAACCAGGTCGTCGAGCGCTCGCAGGCGATCTACGGACGCATGCTCGAGACCGCACTGCGCCGCAAATCCATCGTCGTCGCCATCGTGCTGCTCGCCTTCGCGACCGCCGCCTGGCTCTTTCAGGCCGTGCCGCGGGAGCTCGAGCCGAAGGAGGATCGCGGCGCCTTCATGATCCTGATGCAGGCGCCCGAAGGCGCCTCCTTCGACTACACCTCGGCCCACATGCGCGAGCTCGAGAACGAGGTGCTGTTCCCGCTCGTCGACGAGGGGCTCGTCAAGTTCGTGCTCTCGCGGGTCCCGTTCGGCTTCTCGGCGGATACGTCGATGAACACCGGCATGGTCATCATGGTCCTGACGCCCTGGGACGAGCGGCCGGTCTCGGCGGATGGCGTCATGGGCCGCGTCGCGATGGAGGCGCGCGCGCTGCCCGGCGTGCTCTCCTTTCCCATCAGCCCGTCGACCCTCGGACGCTCGACCTCGAGCCGCCCCGTCCAGCTCGTGCTCGGCGGCTCGCGCCACGAAGAGGTCGGCGACTGGCAGACCCAGGTCATCGGCGCCGCCTCGCAGCTCCCGGAGCTCGCGGGCCTGCTCGGCACCAATCGCCCGACCCAGCCCCAGCAGCGCGTCGAGGTCGACCGCGAGCGCGCCGCGGATCTCGGCGTCCCGGTCTCGGTCGTCGGCCGGACCCTCGAGACGATGCTCGGCTCCTCGCGCGTCACGACCTATCAGGATCGCGGCGAAGAGTACGAGGTCGTGCTGCAGGCGATCCATTCTCAGCGCGCCTCGCCGACCGACCTGACGAATCTCTACGTCCGCTCCGAGCGCACGGGCGCGCTGATTCCGCTCTCGAACCTCGTCCGCGTCCGCGAGCAGGCCGACGCAGGCACGCTGCGGCGCTTCAATCGCCTCCCGGCCGCGACGATCGAAGCCGGCCTCGCCCCCGGCGTGAGCCTCGGCGACGGCCTCGCCGCCCTCGAGAAGCTCGCCCGCGAGATCCTGCCCTCGAGCGCCCATTTCGACTACGACGGCGATTCGCTCGAATTCGTCGAATCGAGCGGCGCCGCCTACTTCACCTTCGCGCTCGCCCTCTTGATCGTCTTCCTCGTGCTCGCCGCGCAGTTCGAGAGCTTCGTCCATCCGCTCGTGATCATGCTGACCGTCCCGCTCGCGGTCTCGGGCGGCCTCGCGGGCCTCTACCTGACGTCGCTCGGCGCCGACCTCTTCGGCCTCTGGGAGACGCGCGGCACGCTCAACATCTACAGCCAGATCGGCATGACCATCCTGATCGGCCTCGCCACCAAGAACGGCATCCTGCTCGTCGAGTTCGCGAACCAGCTCCGCGCCCAGGGCATCGCCTTCGACGCGGCGATCCGGGACGCCGCCCGCGCGCGGCTGCGCCCGATCCTGATGACCAGCATCTCGACCGCCCTCGGCGCCTTTCCCCTCGTGATCGGCTCGGGGCCGGGCTCGGGCGGGCGGCGCGCGATCGGCATCGTCGTCTTCGCCGGCGTGCTCGTCGCGACCTTCCTCACGCTCTTCGTCGTCCCAGTCGCCTATTCCATTCTCGCGCGCCGCACGGCGGTCCCGGGCGAGCTCGACCGCGCCGTCGATGCGATCGAGGCCGAACCCGCCGTCGGCGCGGTCGCCGGGAGATAGTCCTCATGGAAGCCGCGCTTCTTCGCTCGTTCCGCCGCGCCTGCGCCCTCGCCTTCGTGCTCGGCCTGACGACCGCCGCCTGCGATTCCTCGGGCCGCGACGATCGGGAAGGCGTCCGCCCCGGCAACGAAGCGCCGAGCAGCGCCGCGCCCCCGAACGGCGCAGCTGCGAAGTCCGCTGCCGTCCCGCGCGACCCGCTGAAGCAGGCCTATTACGGCGATCTCCACGTCCACACGGGCTGGTCCCTCGACGCCTTTGCCTTCGGCGTACGCGCGACGCCGCGGGATGCCTACCGTTTCGCGCGCGGGGGCGAGATCGATCACGCCTCCGGCGTGAAGACGAAGCTCGCGGGCCCGCCGCTCGACTTCATGGCCGTGACCGAACATGCGAACTATCTCGGCGTCGCGTCCCAGGCGATCGCGCCGGACGGCGAGGCGCGCGGGATCCCGTTGATCGCGGACCTCGTCGGAAACGACGAAGACGAGCGGCGGGCGGCGAACTTCGCGGTCCTGGGCATGCTCTCGGCCGATCGGATCGATCCCGAGCTGAACCGGACCGACTGGGCCCAGTCGACCTGGCAGGAGCTCATCCGCCTCGCCGACCAGCACGACGATCCCGGCGCGTTCACCGCCTTCGTCGGCTACGAATTCACGCCGATGCCCGACGGCCAGAACCTGCATCGCAACGTGATCTTCCGCGGCTCGGACGTGCCCGTCCGCCCCTTCTCCGATCTCGACAGCAAGAATCCCGAAGATCTCTGGGCCTGGATGGATGCCGCGCGCGCCGCCGGCGACGACGTCCTCGCGATCCCGCACAACTCGAATGGCAGCAACGGATTGATGTTCGACCGCGTCGACCGCGCGGGCCGGCCGATCGACGCGGCCTACGCCGAGATCCGGCTGCGCAACGAGCCGCTCGCGGAGGTCTATCAAATCAAGGGTCAATCCGAGGCCCACCCGGCGCTCTCGCCCGCCGACGAATGGGCGGGCTTCGAGATGCTCGAAGGCATCCTCGGCCGGCCGGCGGTGAAGAGCCGGCCGCAGGGCAGCTATGTCCGGCGGGCGCTGATGGACGGGCTCGAGCTCGCGGCCGCGGGCCTGCCGAACCCCTATCGCCTGGGCCAGATCGGCTCGAGCGACGGCCACAACGCGACGAGTCCGACCGAAGAGGACAACTTCACCGGCAAGCTCGGCGTCCTCGACGGCACGCCCGAGGCGCGCCTGCTGATCGGGGACGGCGAAAATCCGGTCGTCGGCAATGCCGCGACCGGCTCGCCCTTCAGCGCCGCCGGTCTCGCCGGCGTCTGGGCCCATTCGAATACCCGCGCCGATCTCTTCGATGCGATGAAGGCGCGCGAGGTCTTCGCGACCTCCGGCCCGCGCATCGCCGTGCGCTTCTTCGGCGGCTTCGATCTCGCCGCCGCCGATCTCACGAGCGGCATCGCAGCGGCGGGCTACGAGCGGGGCGTGCCGATGGGCGGCCTGATCGCCGTCAAGGCGGGCGAAGCGCGGCCCCTCACCTTCCTGATCGAAGCCCTCCAGGATCCGCGCGAAGCGCCCCTCGAACGGCTCCAGCTCGTGAAGGCCTGGGTCGGCCCGGACGGCAAGGCGAGCGAGCGGGTCTACGACGTCGCCTGCGCCGGTGGCGCGGCGCCGGATCCGCGTACCCACCGCTGTGCGCTCGCGAGCCAGCCCCCCGACCTCGCGACCTGCGCCGTCGCCGAGGGCCAGGGCGCATCGCAGCTCTCGGCCGCGGTCGCCGCGCCCGACTACCAGCCCGGCGAACGCAGCTTCTATTATGTGCGGGTGCTGCAGGTCCCGACCTGTCGCTGGAGCAGCTGGGATGCCCTGCGGCTGAAGGTCGAAAGACCGCCCGAGGCGGTCGCCTTCCTGCAGGAGCGGGCCGTGACTTCGCCGATCTGGATCGAGCCTTCCGATCGCAGCGGGGTCTGGGTCTCGAGCGAGGACGAGCCGCCGAACGGCCCATCCGAAGAGAACGTGCACTGACGAGCGATCGCCCGAGCGACAAGCCCGCGATCGCCCCTATGCTCTGCGCCCTATGACCGCACCGCCCCAGGTCGTGATCTTCGGCGCGAGTGGCGACCTGACCCGTCGCAAGCTGATCCCCGCCTTCGCGCGTCTCGATGCCGATCCGCGTCTGCCCTCCAACTTCACGATCCTCGGCGTCTCGCGCACGCCGCTCACGACCGAGCAGTTCCGCGCGCAGCTCGCCGAGTCCATCGCCCCGGCCGGCCGCGCGGCCTTCGAGCGCCTCGCGCCCCGCATCTTCTACTACACCGCCGATACCAGCGACGGCCCGGCGATGGACGCCCTCGGCGACCAGCTCGACGCGCTGCCGGGCGGCCGTGCCTCCGGACGCCTCTTCTACCTCTCGCTGAAGCCCCAGCTCTTCGCGCCCGTCGCCGAGCGCCTCGGCGCCTCCGGGCTGCTGCATCGCTGGGGCCGCGGCGAGGGTTTCCGGCGCGTCGTCGTCGAGAAGCCCTTCGGCAACGATCTGCGCTCCGCCCGGAGGTTGAACCGCGAGCTCTACCGCTCGCTGCAGGAAGACCAGATCTACCGGATCGACCACTACCTCGGGAAGGAGACGGTCCAGAACCTGCTCGGCTTCCGCTTCCACAACGCGATCTTCGAGCCGCTCTGGAACCGTCACCATGTCGAGCTCGTGCAGATCACGGTCGCCGAGACCCTCGGCGTCGAGAACGGCCGCGGCGGCTACTACGACGAGACGGGCGCCCTGCGAGACATGGTCCAGAACCACATGCTCCAGATCCTCGCCCTGATCGCGATGGAGCCGCCCTCGACGCTCGCAGCGGAGGCCGTGCGCGGCCAGAAGGTCGAGGTCCTGCGCGCGTTGCGGCATCCGGCGGCGAAGGTCGACCAGCGGCGCTCGGTGCGCGCGCGTTATGCCGCCGGCGAGGTCGGCGGGCGGACCGTGCGGGCCTATCGCGACGAGGAGGGGGTCGGCCGGGATTCGGAGACCGAGACGTACGTCGCCCTGCGCGCCCACGTCGAGAACTGGCGCTGGAGCGGCGTCCCCTTCCTGCTCCGCCACGGCAAGCGCCTCGCCGCCCGCTTCACCGAGATCCAGGTCCAGTTCCACACCCCGCCGCTCCAGCTCTTCAACCGCCCCGTCGAGCTCGACACCGCCGACGGGCCGCAGCTACTCTCGGGCGAGGATTTCTGCCAGACGCGGCCCAACATCCTGACGCTCCGCATCCAGCCCCAGGAATCGATCGAGCTCTCCTTCGGCGTCAAGCGTCCCGGCAACTCGATGGACATGGAGCCGGCGACGCTGCGCTTCGACTACCACGAACATTTCGGCCATGCCTCCGCCGACGCCTACGAGCGCCTGCTCGCCGACGCGCTCGTCGGCGACCAGACGCTCTTCCTGCGCGGCGACGAGATCGAGGCGTCGTGGGAATTCGCGGATGCGGTGCGGACTTCGTGGGAGCGTCCGGGCGCACCGCCGATCCTCGAATATCCCGCCGGCAGCTGGGGTCCTTCGGAGGCCGAGCTCTTGTTCGGCGATTGCCAGGGCGGGTTCTCGCGTGGCTGAGCCGTCTGCGCGCTCCGTCGCGCGCGCGGCGCCGGCCTTCGAGCTCGTCGTCGCCTCCGCGCCCTTCGAGGTCGCGGGGCAGCGCATCGCCGATTGCGTGCGCGCGCTCGCGAACGCATCGGGCGCGGCGGAAGTCCGGCTCGCGATTCCCGGCGGCTCGGCGCTCGCCGCGGCGAC
>CAUJGH010000627.1 GCA_963169575.1 Myxococcota bacterium
CGGCTCTCCCGGAACTTCGCCGCCGATCCGCCCGGCGCGCGTCTTCCTCCCCGACATCGCTCGGCTTTCCGTAGCCACCCTGGAGCCACCGGCGATGCGACCGCTCTGGCACGCTTTCTGCTTTTGGGCGGAGGCAGTCGAGGCAAGGGGGGACGAATGAGCATGGCGGCCGATTTTCATGGGTTCGGGATCGAGTGTCCGGTGACGAATGCGCTCGCATTCCTCGAACCGGAGCCGATCGAGCTCGGGAGCCTCGTCGCCGCCCTGGCCGAGGAGACCGAAGACGAGTTCGAGCTCGACCTGCGCGTTCGTCAATTCATCGAAGCGGGTCGCGCCTGCGCGACCCGGCGCGGCGCAGGCCGCGGACTCGAAGCGCCGCTCCGTCGCCCGTCCGCTCGTCGCTTCGTCGCCTCCGCGCTGCCCCTCGGAAATTGAAGCCACCAGCGCTTCCTGATAGCCTCGCGCCGCGGCCGGCGACGGCCCCCACGCGCACACGGTCTCCGCCGCCCGGAGTCCGTCGGCTCTTCAGGAGACACGACGATGGCACGCATCAACGACCACTATCAAAAGCTGGCCGCTGGATACCTCTTCCCCGAGATCGGCCGCCGCGTCGGCGCGTTCCAGAGCGCGAACCCGAAGGCGGACGTGATCCGCCTGGGAATCGGGGACGTCGTGCTGCCTCTCGCGGCTTCGGTTCGCCAGGCGATGCATGACGCCGTCGACGAGATGGCCGAGGCCAGCGGATTCAAGGGCTATGGCCCCGAGCGCGGCTACGGTTTCCTGCGCGAGGCGATCGCGCGACACGACTACGGCGACCGCGGCGTCGAGATCGATCCGAACGAGATCTTCGTCTCCGACGGCTCCAAATGCGATTCCGGCAACATCCAGGAAATCTTCGCCGAGGACGCGACGCTCGCGATCCCGGATCCGGTCTACCCGGTCTACGTCGACACCAACGTGATGGCGGGCCGAACCGGGCCGGCCGGCGCGAACGGACGCTATGCGGGCATCCAGTATCTGCCGTGTACCGAGGCGTCCGGGTTCCTGCCCTCGCTCCCGACGCGGCCGGTCGACCTCGTCTATCTCTGCTCCCCGAACAATCCGACCGGCGCCGTGGCCTCGAAGGCCGAGCTCGAGAAGTGGGTCGCCTGGGCACGCGCGAACGGCGCGATCCTGCTCTTCGACGCCGCCTACGAGCGCTTCATCACCGATCCGGACCTGCCGCGCTCGATCTTCGAGATCCCCGGCGCCCGTGAATGCGCGATCGAGTTCCGCAGCTATTCGAAGACCGCGGGCTTCACCGGCATCCGCTGCGCCTTCGTCGTGATCCCGAAGGAGCTGATGGGCCGGAACGGGCGCGGTGAAGCCGTCTCCGTCGCGAGCCTCTGGGACCGGCGCACCAGCACGAAGTTCAACGGTGTCTCCTATCCGGTCCAGCGCGCCGCCGAGGCGATCTACTCGGAGGCCGGCCGCAAGGAGATCCAGGCCAACATCGACTACTACATGGCCAACGCCGCGATCATCCGCGCCGGCCTTTCGAAGGCGGGCTTCACGACCTTCGGCGGCGTCAATGCGCCCTACGTCTGGATGAAGACGCCGAACGGCCTCGACTCCTGGCAGTTCTTCGACGCGCTGCTCGCGAAAGCGAACGTCGTCGGAACGCCGGGCTCGGGCTTCGGCTCCTGCGGCGAGGGCTACCTGCGCCTGTCGGCATTCGGCTTCAGCGCAAAGGTCGAAGAGGCCGTCGGCCGGATCGTCCAGCACTTCGCCTGAAGCTTCTCCACCGGCTGGTGGCGGCGGGCAATGCCGCCGGGACTTCAGCCGGCGGGCGACTGCACCGGCTCGTCCGAGCCATCGGGCATCCCGAGTCGCTTCCGAACATGGGCAGCGACGCGCTCGAGCTCGCTCGGGGGCGGCGGGGGAAAGCCCGTCCGATCCTCGGGCGAGAGCGGCGCGTCGAAGGGGCGGACATGGCCCCCGGCGAGCAGCCGGGCCCGAAGCGGCGCGCGTGCGCCGCGCGGCCGCACCCGCCCGGACTCGATCGCCCGGGCGCACAGCCACTCGAGCCCTTCCTGCGGTCGCGTGGTCCCGCGATCGTTGGCCGGCTTCGCGCGAGCGCGCGCGACGACCGAGTCGGCGACGTGCCGGCGCAGCGCGTCCAGCGGGCTCCCCCGCGACGCCCCGCCGGCTCGCGGCGCCTCCGGACCGACGAAGACCGGCCGTCCCGTCGCGACGAGCTCTGCGAGCGCCGCTTCTTCAGCGCCGACCTGAACGAACAGATCGCCGGCCGCGAGCAGCGCGCGCCCGATCTCCTCCTGCGAAGTCGGTCGGCCCGCAGCGTCCCTTCCTGCGTCTTCCGCTCCTTCGAAGGCGAGCCGACCGAACGCGCGACGCCAGAGTTCGAGCCGGTCTCGCGCGAGCCCCGGCCCGCTCCAGAGCAGGATCGAACCGCCGAGGCGCGCCGCACTGGCCTCCACCCGCCGACCGATCGCCTCGATCGCCTCCGGCGCCCAGGCCGGCCCGCCCGTCTCCGCACCCAGCCGCACGACGATCCGCGGCCCGGGCAGCGCGCTGAGCCGCGCGGCGAGCGACCCCGAGCGCGCCGCTGCCCGCGACGGGGACGCCACGAGTGGAAAATCGATTTCGAGCAGCCGCGGATGGGGAAAGAGCACGTCGCCTCTCGGGACCACGGCGAGGTCGACACCGTCGATCGGCACTGCGGCCCCCTGGCCGAGCGCGACGACCAGGCAGTGCCCATGCGCGTCCGCCCGAAGTCGGCGCGCGCGCTCCGCTTCGCTGCGGCCCGCCACGATCAGCAGGTCGGGCCAGGGCGGCGCGAACACCGGACTTCCCGGCCCGAAGACGGCACAGGCACCGCCCAGCGCGTTCGCGAGCGCGCTCGTCTCGCGCTCGTGATCCGGGTCGCCGTCCGTGAGCGTCCAGATGCGGGGCGGCGTCGCGCCCGGGCGCGGGCCGCCGGCGACGAGATGATGGCCGTCGTGGGCGAAGTCGCGGCCGCGGGTCGTGAGCAGCGTCCAGCGGACCTGCGGATGACGAACCGCAGCGGCTTCGAAATGCGAACGCCACCAGTCGGCGGTGAACGCGGTGCCTGCCGGCGGATGCAGCAGGCGGCGACGCGGCG
>CAUJGH010000628.1 GCA_963169575.1 Myxococcota bacterium
GTGGGTCAGCGGCGGGAGCGCGCCGGGGTTCAGCGGCGAGCGGGCGAAATAGCGCAGACGATGATTGCGGGCGAAGCGGCCGTCGCTGACGGTCAGCGTGATGTCGGCGATGTCGAGATCGGTCGATTCGATCTGGACGAAGCGGCTCGCGCCCGTCCCGACGACGCTCGCGGTCGTCTCTCCCCGTCGCGAGGAAACCGAGACCGTCGCGTCGAGCAGCTGCGGCAGGCCGTCCGGATCGGAGACCTCGAACCCGATGCCGGGAGACACAGCGGGATTCGTCGCGTCCTGGGCGTAGGCGACGATCGTGCTCCCGAACTCGCCGGGCTCGATCCGGGGGGCGAGATCCGGGATGACGTCGACGGTCCAGTAGCTCGGCGACTGGAACGGGAAGCTGGTCGAGTTCTCGCGATCCCAATTGGCGGAGTTGTTGATGATCGAGCGGATCTGGGCCGGAGTTCCGACCAGCGATCGGATCCGCATCCGGCCATTGTCGGCCTCGCCCGCGACGTCTCCCGCCGAGTCGACCGGAAGGTTGAGCGATACGGCGGTGTCGCCGTTCACGAGGCCGACGGGCAGCTCCGACTCGTGTTTGTCGACGGTGCCACCGAGCGCGACCCAAGGACGCTGATTGAATGCATAGAGCGGGACGGGCCGATCCCGGTCGCCGCGAAAGGCGAAGAGCTGCTCGCCCTCGCCGTTGGAGAGATTGTCGATGTACGAGATCGATTCGCCCGGCTCGCCCTGGATCGATGGATCGGGATCGACGCCGGTCGGCGCCAGGATCGTCCCCGTGGTACAGCCGATCTGGCAGTTGACGACGGTTCCGGCGCGCACCCCGGCCGCGGGAGCGGTCCAGGTCCAGGTGTGCTCGGTCTTGTCCTCGCCGCGATCGTTGTCGAAGCGCAGACCGTAGAAGTCCCAGCCTTCGTCGGTGAACTGGATCTGGGCGCGCTCGTCGACGTCCGGGGTCGACGGGTCGTCGCCGGAGAGATCGGAGAGCACGACGAAGCCGAAGCCGTCGTCGCTGTCGAAGCGGTACTGCAGCATCGCGATGTCGCCCGGCATCGGCGCCAGGGTCCGCTCGGTCGGATCGTCCGCAGCGAAGCAGTCGTGGTCCGCGAGGTCGAGGACGCCATCGCCGTCGTTGTCGACGCCGTCGGCGCAGTCCGGAGTGCCGACCAGCCACTCGACGAGGTGGTAGTTGGCCTGGCCTACCGTCGCGCTCGACCCGGATCCGAACAGAACACGCGAGAGCGTCGTCGTGGCCCCTGCCCAATTCGAAACGAGCGTCACGCCGTCGACGACGACGTCGACCGCGTTGGTCTGGGGGACGTAGATCAGCTCGAGGAGGTGGTAGCCGGGCGCGGAGAGCGTATGGATCGTGCCGGCGACATCGAGCTGCGTATTGCCCGTCCCGGCCTGATTGCCGATGGCGATCGGCCAGCGCCGCTGGCCGTTGCCGACCTCGAACGTGACCGACAGGTTCGGCGCCTGCGCGAGGATCGCTCCGCCCGCGGAGGTCGGCGGGATCTGGCGAAACACGCCGCGCAGCCGCCAGCCGTTCTCGCGGGCGCGCGCGAGATCGGCGGCAGACAGGACGCGGATATAGGCACCGAGGTTGCCGCTGGCCGTCCCCGGATCGTTGATGTTCCAGGCGGGCAGGCCCTGGTCCGAGGCGACGGCGGCTCCGGGGTAGATGCCCGAGAAGGTCCAGCCCGTCGACGCCGGCGAGACGTCGCCCTGATGGAGGAATCGGGATTCGAATCCCGCCGCGGCGACGGTGCCGCTCGACCCGAGGATCGAAAGGAGCGATCCGAGGAAGACGAGATGCGTTCGGATCCGATTCGTCGCGCTCGAGCGCCGCTTCATCGCTTCATCCGTCCGTTCTGCACGGGCGCCCACGACTCGAGCGAGATGCCCTCCGCATCCGCCACGCCTCGAAACACGTCGCACACCTCGTTGGCTTGCCGTCTACCCTAACACGAACGCTCGCGCCGATGGGCGGGCACCGCGGCGCGGGCCCGGCCGGGTCGCGAGCCCGGTCGGGTATGAGTCGCGGATCGGCAGGCGGCGTGACCCGATGAGAAGCAAGCTGCCTCTGGATTGCCGGTCGGCAGGCCTCGAGCGACCCCCGTCGTCCCAGCATGGCGCCGCGCGGTGCATCCGGGCCCAAAACCCATCAAGTCCCCCGGACGCGGGACCGATCCGGCCCCCGATGCCGATGGACGTCCTGAGCCAAGACGAAGAGCTGAAGCTGCTCGAGATCAAGCTGAACCAGCTGAAGCTCGACTACGAGAAGTATTTCATCGGGACGCGGCCGACCGAGCCCGTCCAGCTCCGGAGCGAGATCCAGAAGGCCATCATCAAATGGTCGAATACGCGGATCACGAACTCTGCGCTCCGCTTCAAATTCAACAGCCTGAACGGTCGCTATCAGGCGTTCAAGCGCCAATGGGACACGATCCTGCGCCAGATCGAGGCCGGGACCTACAAGCGCCACGTCTTCAAGGCCAATCTCCACGATCGCGAGCGCGGCCTCGCCGTTCCGGCCTCCGGGGCCACCTCCACAGGCCAATCCGCCGGAGCCAACGCGGGTGGAGATCCGGCGGGGACGAGCCGCGTAAAGACCGGCCAGGCCGGGGACGACCTCTTCGAGTCCTATCGGGCTGCCATGAAGGCCGCGGGCCAGGACACCAGCGGCCTTTCCCGAGCAAAGCTCGAGGCGGCGATCGCTCGGCAGGAGGCGGCGGCCAAAAAGCAGCTCGGCTGCGACCGGGTCGCCTTCAAGGTCGTGGTGCAGGACGGCAAGGTGAAGCTCAAGGCCGCCGCGGGCTGAGGCACTTTGCTCGCAATTTCTCAAAAAATATTTGTGATCCAGGTCCCCAATCGGCCGAGAAGGGGCACATTCCCGGCTGACAAGGTGCTCTTCGCCGCACCCAAAAGGACCCATTCGCCATGCCGCTGCTGCAAACGCCCATTCTGGGGCAAATTTCCTACATTGCTCTTGCGCTCGTTGGTCTTGGACTCGGCCTCGCCCTGCCGGCAGGCGCGCTCGTCGTGAACTGCGACCAGGGCGGGACCTGCACGGTCGTTCGATCCGCGACCAACCCCGGCGTGTCGTCGCCCGACCTCCAGTTCGCCGCGGCGTCCTCGGTCGATCTCCAGATTCCCAGCAGCTTCAGCTCGACGCTCCTCGACGACCTGCTCCAGTCCGCATTGACGAATGACGGCTGTCGGCGGGGCGTCGAGCGCTCGGTGTGTGTGTCTCCGTCGATGCGCGTGAATCAGCACCGACGTTTCGGCGTGCGCATCCATTTCGGTTCCGATTCGCAGTTCGGCAACTGGCTCTTCGGTCCCCGCCCGGTCGCCCAGATCCCCGGCCCCGTCGTGACCCAGCCCGGCGGCATCACGAATCCGATCCCCGAGCCGAGCGCGGCGCTGATCTTCGGCGTCGGCCTGCTCGTCGCGAGCGGTCTCGTGACGCGAACGGGCTCGATCGACTGACACGCTCCGCAGAGGCGAGCGACATCCGCCGCCATCGTCCAGGACGCGCCGCCGATCCGAACGGGTCGGCGGCGCGCTGCTTTGGGCACGCGCTTCGTGCGCGTCAGAGCTCGTTCGGCAGCAGCGGCCGCTGGGCGGCCAGCTCGAGACCCTCCACGAGCACGCCTCCCGCGACGAGCCGCGCATTCTGCTCCGGGTCGTGGGCGACGACGAAGTGCCAGGACGATCGCGAACGGCCGCTTCCCTTCCCGAGATCCGCGAAGTAGGCGATCTGATCGCGCAGCGCCGGCGGATCCTCGCCCGCGAGCCAGCCGACGAGCCGGCTCTTGCCGCGGCGCTCGCGCAGATTGCGGGCGTTCCAGACGATGTCGCCGAGAAAGAGCAGCTCGGTGCCGTCCGCGCGGCGGACGTAGACGACCTGACTTCCCGGCGTATGCCCCGGCATCGGGATCACCACGACGCCGGGCGCGACCGCCTGCATCGCGGTTTCTCCCGTCGCGGGAAGCCCCGCGAGCCGTTCCGCCGCCAGACCCGCCTCGCGCATCGCCGCGGAGTCGCGCTGCGGCGCCGGAAGCCAGATCCGCTCGCGAACCGCCGGATCGTCGAGGACGGCGAGCAGACCGCTCGCATGATCCCAATGCTCGTGGGTCAGCAGGATCCGGTCTGCACGGCGCAGCGCCTCGGTCTGCCGCATGAAGGCCGGCTGATCGTAGTCGGCCATCATCGGCATCGCGGCGTGGCGCTCGGCGTCGTGGACCGCGTCGATCACGACGGTCCGGCCATTCGCGTACACGAGCTGGTAGGTCCGGAACTCCATCGGCACTTCGCCCCAGCTGCAGCCCGCGCAGATCATCCAGCCGAAGAACGCTCCCCGCGCGACGACGTCGGTCCGGATCGCAGCGGGACTCTCGTTCACCGGTCCGGCGAGCGTCCTGACCCGCGCCCAGTCGATCGCGAGCTCCGGCGCGGAGGGGAGCGAATCGGAGACGAACAGGGCGTGATGGGCGAGCGGCAGCGCGACGAGCAGGCCGGCGATCAGGACCAGCGAGAGCTTGCGAATGGTCATGGTTTCGAACCCCTCGCGCGGCTTTCGAGACGAGCGAGCGCAGGCGAGCGTTCCGCCGCGAAGCGCGTCTCGTCAATCTCCGCGAACGCGATTCTCGATCGCAGGCACGGATTTCAGATAGGCGGCGATCGCCTCCCGATCTTCGCGCGGGAGATTCGCATAGCCATGCCGGATGACCTCGGCCATCAGGCCCTGGGTATCGTCGCCGTCCGGCTTGAGGCCGGTCTCGAGGTACCAGACGAGATCGGGAATCGACCAGTCCCCGATGCCCGTCTTCTCGTCGGGCGTGATGTTCGGCGCGAGCTCGCCTTCGGGACCTTCGCGGGAGCCCGCGAGCCACTTCGAGCGGTCGAGCCCGCCCGTCGCCGTTCGCGGCGTATGACACTCGCCGCAGTGCGCCGCGGCGAGGGCGAGGTAGCGGCCTCGATTCGACGCCGGATCGAGCGCGGGATCGTCGGGGATCCGGCCCGGCGTGAAGTTCAGCCATTTCCAGCCGGCGAGCAGCGGTCGGAACGAGTAGGGCAGATGCGCGTCGTGGGGCCGGTTCTCGCGGCGGATCGCGGGCAGGGAATCGAGGTAGGCCTTGAGGTCGGCGACGTCGCCGTCGGAGAGACCGGTGAACGCGGGGTAGGGGAAGACCGGGAAATAATGCTCGCCGCCGGGGGACAGGCCCTCGCGCATCGCGCGCGTGAAGTCCTCGAGGCTCCAGCGGCCGATGCCGGTCTCGCGGTCCGGCGTGATGTTCGTGCTGTAGTAGATGCCGAAGGGCGTCTCGAGCGCCCGGCCGCCGGCGAGCGCCGGCGCCTCCGAACCCTCGCCCGGGAAGTCGGTATGGCAGGTACATCCGCCCGTCGCCGCGAAGATCCGCCGGCCCCGTTCGAGCGGCGTCGCGCGATCGATCCCCGACGAGCGCGTACGGGCCCGCGCGATCTCTTCGAGGACGTGGGCCTGCGGATCTCCGCGCAGCCCGCGCGGGGCGGCGACCGGAGCGGGCGCGGCGGCGGCTTCCGCCTGCGCTGCGATGGGCGCGGCGACGGGATCGGCAGCGGACGTCTCGACGACGAAGAACGGGAGCGCCGCGAGCACGAACCCGAAGACACCGCCGATCCGGCCGGCGAGACCGATGCCGTGCCCGGACGGCGCCGCGGATCCGATCGCCCGACCCCGATCTGTGTCGCCGCGCGCTGCGGGCCTCATCGGTTCTTGTACGACTCTTCCTTCGGCTTGCGGAACGAATCGTGGCAGCCGCCGCAGCTCTCTCCGAGCGCGCGCACCGCCAGGCCGACGGCCGCCGGATCGCTGCCCTTCGCCGCGGTCGCGAGATTCGTGGCCGCCTTCTCGTAGTCGGCGATCGCCTGCTCGAATTTCGCCCAGTCGCTCCAGATCTCGGCCTTCGCGTCGGTCTTGCCCGCCGTCACCTTCTGCTCGAAGGCCGGCCCGATCAGCTTCGCCGCGTCCGCCATCTGCTGGGCATGGTTCGCGACGGCGCCCGGCCGGACGAGCTGGTTCTTCAGGATCCCTCCGATCGCGCCCATGTTGCTGCCGACCGCCGACATCAGGAGCTGTCGATACTCGACCACCCCCTGCTCGGAAGCGGCGGCCTGCGCCGCGGCCTCGCGCGGTGCCAGCCAGAGCGTGCCGACGGCGCTCGCGAAGACGGCCGCCGCGAAGACGGGTGCGGGGGCGAGGGATTCGAAGCGAGCGAAGACGAAACGCGTCATGGATTCCTCCGTGCGGGGATGTCGGAAGCGAACAGGGTTGCACACGCGAGCGCGACTGACATCGGGTCGATCGCTCGTCCCTCATTCCTCTGCGCGATGGGCGCCCCGCGATGCGACGTCGTCCTGCACGAGGACCTTCGCTCCGGCGACCGGGCGAAGCGCTGCGGCGCCGGATCGGAAAGCGCCGCCCGCCTCCGCTGCATTCGCGACATGGAACGCGCGCAGCGATTCGGCCTCGGCTTCGATCGCCGGATCGAACGAGGCATTTGCGAGCACGATTCCTTCGGACGCGAAGACCTCGCCGAGGGCGAGAACGACGTCCTCGGCGGTCAGCCCCGGCACGGCGTCGGCGATACCGCCCGCGGTCTCGGGTCGGAACTCGAGATCGAGGGCGGCATAGATCGGGACGAGGATTTCGCGCAGGCGCTCCGTCTCCGCGATCGTGATGACGCCGCCGACGTGGGCGCCGCCCCGGATCACTCGCTGCCCGACGCCCATGACCTTGAGGCGGCCGCCGAGATTCACGCTGAACTCGCCCGGGCAATACTCGCCTTCGACCTCGCCGACGCGCGCATCGAGCCCGAGTCGCCGCAGCGCCGCCACGAGCCATCCGGAAAGGCGCTCGAAGCGCGGGCGGATGTGGAGCGGGGCATCCGGATCGGCGCTGGCCCAGGCGAAGGCGAGCGAGGAGGCGAGGAAGACCGCGGCATGCCCGCCGGCAAGGCGCACGACGGGCTCGAAGCCCGCCGCGCGCGCGAGCCCCTGGGCACGCGCATAACCCGGCCGACGCGCGTCGAGGCTCGAGAAGAGCAGCGCATCGTCCGGGCGGTAGAGCCGAAGGCTCTCGGGCGCATCGCCGCGCGCGACGCGCCGCAGCATCGCGTGGGAGACCGCCGTATCGAGGACGGGGCGGCCGGGAAATCGATCGCGGTGGAGCAGCATGGCGGTCAGCGGACCTCGCTCGGCGCGGATGGAAGCCGGACTGTAGGCGCCGCGGAGAAGGGCGTGTAGGCTGATCGGCTCGCGGGGGCGATCGTCCCTGCGCCGCGCGCGCCGATCCGAGGAATCCATGCCCGCCTCCATCCCGCTCCATCAGGTCGATGCCTTCACGTGCGAGCCCTTTCGCGGCAACCCGGCCGCCATCTGTCTGACGGGCGGGCCGCGAGAGAGCGCCTGGATGCAGGCGGTCGCTGCCGAGATGAACCTCGCGGAGACCGCATTCGTGTGGCGCGAAGGCGATGCGCATCGACTGCGCTGGTTCACGCCGACGATCGAGGTCCCGCTCTGCGGCCATGCGACGCTCGCGAGCGCCCACGTCCTCTGGCGCGTCGGCGAGGTACCGGCCGGTTCCGCGATCGCCTTCGAGACCCTCTCGGGTCGCCTCGTCGCCGAGGCCGAAGGGGATTGGATCCGACTCGACTTCCCGGCGCTTCCACCGCGCGATGCGCCGTGCGCGCCGCCCGCCGGCCTGCTCGCTGCGCTGGCCGCTCCATCGGCGCGCGTCCATGAAGTGCCGCGACCGAATGCCGCCGACGGACCGAGCTGGCTGGTCGAACTCGAGAGCGAAGCGGCCGTCGCCGGATTGCGTCCGGATTTCCGCGCATTGGCCGCAGTGCCCGGTCATGCGGTGATCGCGACGGCGCAGGCCAGCGCGGAGGGGCGCGACTTCGTCTCGCGCTTCTTCGCTCCGAAGGCGGGGATCGACGAGGATCCGGTGACCGGCTCCTCGCACTGCTCGCTCGCGCCGTTCTGGGCCGCGCGGCTCGGGCGCAGCGAGCTCGTCGGCTACCAGCGCTCGGCCCGGACCGGGATCGTCCGCGTTCGGCTGCGGGGCGATCGGGTCGATCTCCTGGGCCAGGCCGTGACCGTCCTGCAGGGTGCGCTGATCGTCTGACCTCGTCTTTTTCCCGCGCGCCGCGCGGCGTCGCACACGGCCCGAGACACACGCCTCGACATGCCCCGACACACGCACGCACGCCACTCGACACGCCAGGAGGAATCGCCCGCATGACCCGAACGACCGGCCTCGAGCGCTACGTCGGCTCGCTTCCGAGCTGGGAGGACGAACGCGCCATCCGCCATACGATGGATCTCTACGCCCATTCGATGGACTATGGCGAAGAAGCGATCTGGCGCGACTGCTTCACCGACGACGCGCTCTTCCTCGTCAGCGACGCGCAGAAGGGCTACGAGGAGATCTACCGCGTCGCGGGCGACCGGACGCTCCGCGACTACATCGCGGCCTATCCGCGACCGCCGGCGGTCTTCGCCAAACACGTCTGCTCGCAGATCCTCGTCCGGGTCGAGGGCCGGACGGCGACGGCGGAGAGCTTCTGGGTCGCGATCAACTCGGCGGGCGGCGAAGCCGGCGGCCAGCCGAACATCATGGCCTTCGGGCGCTACAAGGATCAGCTCGTCGCCTGCCCCGATGGACGCTGGCGCTTTCGCGAGCGCATCTGCGAGACGGAATCGGCCAACTGGCCGGCGCCCGGGACGTACACCGACCGCGCGAACTTCGCCGGCCAGGGCGACGCGCGCTGATCTGAGTCCTCCGTTTCCCCGGAGCCCGGAGGAATGGCCCGTGCAAGACGTCGACCTCGCCCGCGCGCCGGTTCCGGATCTGCATGCGCGCCTCGCCGCGGCGCGCCAGGAGGGGCCGGTCGTGGGCGTCTGCTTTCACGACCGCCCGGCCTGGCTGACGACGACCCACGCCGAGACGCGCACCGCCCTCGCCGACGAGGCGCGTTTCCCCTCGGCCAGCATCCAGGAGCCCCTCGTCGGCAAGACCATGCAGTCGATGGTCGGCGCCGAACATCGTCGCAATCGCGCATTGATCGCCTCGGCGTTCACCCCGCGCTCGATCGATGCGCAGGAGCGAGCGCTGCTCGAGC
The DNA here is from genome assembly GCA_963169575.1 of Myxococcota bacterium. Classification (GTDB taxonomy): domain Bacteria; phylum Myxococcota_A; class UBA9160; order UBA9160; family UBA4427; genus UBA4427. Next base: position 9,186 of record CAUJGH010000628.1, read on the forward strand.
CCCTCGCCCACGAGCTGATCGACGGCCTCGCCGCGACCCCGCGCTTCGATCTCGTCGAGCGCTTCGCCCATCGCTACCCCGCGCTCGTCATCACGCGACTGCTCGGCATCCCCGTGCACGATGAAGCGCTCTTCCTGCGATGGGGCCTCGACCTCTTCCTGTTTCCCTGGAACCCGGAGAAGGCCCGGCGCGCCTGGAGCGCCTTCCGCGACTATCTCGCGCCGATCGTGCGCGAGCGCCGCGCCCGACCCGGCCCGGATCTGCTCTCGGGACTCCTTCGAGCCGAGCTCGGCGGCGAGCGCCTCACCGACGACGAGATCTTCTCGTTCCTGGGGATCCTCTATCCCGCCGGTGCGGATACCGCCTACAAGGCGATCTCGAGCATGATGGCCATCGTGTTGCGCGAGCGCGATCTCTTCGAGCGCGCCGCTTCCGACGTCGCCCTGCGGGCGTCGATCGCGGATGAGACCTTGCGCTGGGAGGCGCCCGTCGCACTGCTTCCGCGACGCTGCGATCGAGATACGCGACTCGGCGGTCAGCCGATCGCGAAGGGCGACACGCTCCTGATCGGGATCACCGCCGCCAATCGCGACCCAGCCGTCTTCGACGCCCCCGATCGCTTCGATCCCGGCCGCCCGAGGCTCGAGAGATCCCTCGTCTTCGGACACGGTCCGCATTTCTGCCTCGGCGCGCAGCTCGCGCGAGCGGAGCTCCGCGTCGCGCTCGGCGCCCTCGTCGAGCGGTTCCCGGCGCTGCGCCTCGAGGATCCCGCCGACGTCGAGACGACGGGCGCGATCCTGCGCGGGCCACGGCGGGTCGTCGTACGGATCTGATCCGATCGCCTCGGCCCGATCAGCGCGCCGCTCGTGCGATCGCCGAGCGACGTATATCGTGGGGGCCGGCGAGCCACCGGGCCTCCAGGCGACGAAGGGAGAACGAACATGAAGCAGCTGAAGGGGAAGGTCGCCGTCGTGACCGGCGGCGCAGGCGGCATCGGCCGCGCGATCGGCGAGGCGATGCTCGCGGAGGGCATGCAGGTCGTGCTCGCCGACGTCGTGGCGGATCCGCTCGCGGCGACGGTGAAGGCGATCGGATCGAAGGACGTGATCGGCGTCCGGACCGACGTCACCTCCTTCGATTCGCTCTGCGCGCTCCGCGAGGCGGCGGTCGAGCGCTTCGGCGCAGTTCACGTCGTCTGCAACAACGCGGCGGTCGGCGCGGGCGCGAAGGGTCATGTCTGGGAGCACCATCTGAACGACTGGAAATGGTCGCTCGAGGTCAACGTGCTCGGCGTGATCAACGGCATGAACGCCTTCGTGCCGATGCTCGTCGCCCAGGACGAGGGCCATGTCGTCAACACCTCCTCGGGCAATGGCGCCTACTTCCCGATCGCGAGCAGCGGCATCTATCCCGTCACGAAGGCCGCCGTCACGACGCTCACCGAATGTCTCTGGGGCCAGCTGCGCCAGATGGGCTCGAAGGTCAGCGCATCCTGCCTGCTGCCTTCGAGTCCGACGCCGGGCGTCCTCGCGACGGGCATCTGGAAGGCCGGCGCGAACCGACCGGAGCGTTATCTGCGAGGCGACCCGGACGACACCAACCCGCGCGACGCGCTCGCCGACTATCAGGCGAGAGCGAAGGCCGCCGGTCAGGAGGTCGCCATCGCCCCGCTCGAGGACGTCGCGAAGCTCTGCCTCGACGCGATCCGCGACGACGTCTTCTGGGCGACCTATCCCCTCGAGCACCAGACGCAGAAGCTGCGCGCGCGCTTCGAGTCGATGCTGAATCGGAGCACGCCCGAGTACCTGAACGAGGTCAATCTGATGGCGGCGGGCGCGAAGGAACGCTCGCAGGCGAAGTAGTCGGCGGCACACGACGCGAGCGCGCGTCCGTCTCCGCCGATCGCAGCTCCGCGCGGCGTCCGACCGCGTGGTTCGGTCCTTCGCGCAGTCTTCTCTGGGCGGGCCGGCGGCGACGTCGCTCTTCGCGTCGCGATCGATGCGCGCGCGCAGCGACTCGACCGAGTCGATGGCCTGCGAGCGCATCAGCCGATCCCCGATCGACTCGGGGATCGAGCCGCCGAGCTCGGTGCGCGTCATGTGGATCGCCTGCGTGCCCCCGCGTCCGTTCGGGCGGAACTCCCAGAAGCCTGCGGCGCCCGTCAGGCGCACGACGTCGCTGCCGGCGCCCGGCAGCCGATCGTTCGCCTCGCTCCACTCGACACGGTGGACGCCCGTCTCCGGATCCTCCGATTCGACGATCCGGATCGCGAGCTCGCGATCGGAGAGCATCATCGGCAGATCGATGAACGTGTAGACGACGGCCTCGTTCCCCTCCCGCTCGAGGACCTCGCGCCGCTGTCCGGGCGGGGTGTCGTTCGGGTCGAGCATGCTCGCGGCGAGGATCCGATGGGCGACGGTCGGCGGGACGTCGAAGCTCGTCTCGAGGCGGAAGGTCGGGCGTCCGGGCGTCGGCTGCGACTCGACGAAGAGGGCGACGGCCGACTCGCCCTTGCCCCGACGGGTCGCGAGCTGCCAGCCCTGCTCGGCTTCGCCGGCCCGCGCCGTGAAGGGCGAGAGCGACGAGAGCGCGGCCACGCCCACGAGCAGGACCAGCGCGGCTCTGCGGGCCGCGCGATCGAGGGCCGCGCGCAGGCGATTTCGAAGGCCGGGAGCGTCGGTCGATCCGCCGAAGCGGTCCTCATCGTTCGTTCGACGTCCAGACATGCGCATCGGGAAGCTCCGTCCCCATCGAAGACGCGGCATTTTCGCACGAATCCCGGCTGGGCGGGAAGTCATTCCGCGGCGGCGCCGCGAGATCCGGGCACGCCCGGCGGCCCGATCCGCAGGCGAGCGGCACCCCGGGCGCGGCCCGCGCGCAGCACCGACCCCCGCACCGACCCCGTCGCCGGCACGACGCCCCCGGCAGTCCCCGATCCCGCCGCGGCGGGTACACTGGCGGGCCGGGAGGAACCCAGCCATGGATCGCTACCTCGTCATCTCTTCCGACGGCCACATCGGGCTCCGCGCCCCCGACTACCGCCCCTACGTCGAAGCGAAGTACCGCCCCGCCTTCGACGCCGCGCTGCCGATCCAGATCGAAGCGACCCAGCGCATGAGCGACTACTTCCTGATCACCGAGATCAACGAGGAATGGCGCCGCGGCCGCGACCACGAGCTCTCCGGCGCCTGGGATCCCGCCGCCCGCGACCAGGTCCTCGACGGCGACGGGATCGTCGCCGAGGTGCTCTTTCCCGACGGCGTGACCGAGATGAACTCGCCGCCCTTCGGCGCGGGCTTCACGATGCGCCCGGACGGCGCGAGCGCCGAGCTGATGTGGGCCGGCTGCGACGCCCACAACCGCTTCTGCGCCGAGTTCGTGCAGACCGCCCCCGAGCGCCGCATCGGCCTCGCCTGCATCCCCGTCTACTGGGACGTCGCACTCGCCGTGAAGAAGACCGAAGAGGCGCGCAAGAACGGGCTCGCCGGCGTGTTGCTACCGCCGATGTGGGGCAGCTTCGACGCCTACCATCATCCGAAATACGATCCGTTCTGGGCCGCCTGCCAGGACCTCGCGATGCCGGTCCATTTCCATTCGGGCCCGGCGCCGATGGAGCAGTTCTTCGGACCGCTCCCGCCGACCGACCGCGACGCCGTCCCGCCCGGTGCCGTCGGCAGCTACCTGATGGAGGTCCATCTCTGGCTGACGCGGCCGCTGACCTTCATGCTCTGGGGCGGCGTCTTCACGCGCTTCCCGAAGCTGAAGGTCGCGATCACCGACTGTTCACGAAGCAAGGTGTGTTACGCGTGCGGCCAATCTACAGCTCTTGTATGGCTTTTTCTAAGCGACGGACTTGGATGCGGATGGGTTCGAGATCGGGATAGATGTCTAGGGCTTGGCGGAACCAGAAGAGCGAATCGACTAAGTCGCCTTGATCTAAGAAGCAATGTCCCAAGCCGACCATGGCTGCATAGTGAAAGGGATTTAGCTTCAACGTTTGGCGACAATCTTCAATCGCTTGGCCGATGCAATCCAATTGGAACATCGCCAAGGATCGCTGGTGAAAAAGCTCGCTCGTGCCTCCTGTGGCATCA
>CAUJGH010000629.1 GCA_963169575.1 Myxococcota bacterium
CCGTCCACCGCAACACCGGCAACAGCGGCCGTGTCCGCGACGAAGCGCGCTTTCCGCTCGTCGGCGTCCATCCGGACTCCGGCCGCAAGACGCTCCTCTACAGCGCGCACCACGACCAGGATCTCGCCGAGCTGACGCCGGAGGAGACCGAGCTCGTGCTCGGGCGCCTGCGCGCGCTGACCCAGCAGCCGAAATTCGCCTGCCGCCACCACTGGCAGCCCGGAACGATCGCGCTCTGGGACAACCGCCGCGTGCAGCATTATGCGGTCCCCGATTTCGCGGGCCCGCGCCGGCTCTACCAGGTCACGATCGAGGCGCCGCTGCCGACCGCGGTCGGGGCCGCCGTCGCGCCGACGGCCGGCCCGATCACGCGTCCAGCGCCCGACGTCGCTCCGCGCGACATCCCTGCGTACTGATCGAGAGCATCGACAAACCCGCGCCCAACAGCAGCGCCGTCGAAGGCTCGGGGATCACGGCGATCCAGACCGTATCCGAGAGCCGCCCTGCTGCGTTGCGGGCCCGCCCCGTCCCGATGATCGTGCGGCCGTCGGCGGAGACGTCGAGGGCGCCGTTCACGATCCAATCGGTCGTCGAGATGCCGAGCGCGTTCAGCAGGAACTCGAGGTCCTGGAATCCGCCGTCCCGGGTCCAGATGAAGGGTCGCGGCGTGAAGGCGACATCGACATCGCGGTAGTAGGCGCCGACGATCGTCGAGCCATCGGAAGAGATCGCCTTCACCCCGGTCGTGAAGCTGGTCGGATATCCCGGAAAGTCGAGCAGCACGAGATCCGCCGCGGAGAGCGTATCGCCCGGAGCGGGCTCGCCTTCCCAGAGATAGGTCTGGATCGATTCGAGCGGTCCCGAGGTCGGGAGCTGCGGCGACGGCGTCAAGCCGACGATCGTGCGGCCATCCGCCGAGATCGACAGCGCGCTGTAGGCAAAGGGCGGCTGCCCGCCCGGCATCGCGCCCGGAAGGTATTGAGGGCCGTTCTCCGGGTCCCAGCGGAGGCCCAACTCGCCGCCCGGGTAGACCAGCCATTCGACATTCCCGACGGCGACGCCGTCGTTCGAGACATCGAGCGCAGCACCGCTGATCTGCGTCAGCGCAACGACCGCCCCGTCGGCGATGCTCCAGCGCACAGGAACCTCGCGCGGGCGTTCGACGGTGATGACGCCGCCCCCCGGCTGGATCACGAAGTCCTCGACGATCCCGCCGTCGTGCGCGCGACCGACGGCGTAGCGGCCGTCGTCGGAGACACCGAGCGCAGACCCGCCGCTCGTCCCGCCGTCGGGGAGCGCGAGCGAGATCAGGGATCCATCGCGATCCCAGACGACCGGCTCCCCGTCCAGCGATCCGACGATCCGCGAGCCGTCGCCCGAGACGCCATCGGCCCGAAACGTTGGCCCCAGCTCGTCGAGATTTCGAAAGCCGTCCGCTCGCGTCCAGAGGAAGGCCGGATTGACCCGGTTCCGGTTCAGCTGGCTTCCTACGACGGTCGAGCCATCCGCCGAGAGCGCGACGCCCGAGAAGGCATCGACGCCCTCCAGCGGCGTTACCGCGACGAAGGATGCAGCATCGACACGCACGGCCCACACGGATCCGAGGGTAATCAGCGCGGCGGCGACGCGACGCAAACCTGCGATGCACCCGTTCGAGTCCGGTCGCCGATCGATCCCGGCAATCACGTCCGTGGCTCGCTTCATCCTCGTACCTCCCCGTGCAGCGCGCCACGGGGGTCGATCACGTCCCGGGCGCAGACGTCCATTTCGTCTGTGGGGGGAAGCAGTCGATTGTGTCGACGAAATCCCGCCGCCGAGACGGATTCGATGGAGGCGAGCGGACCGATGGCAGACCCCGCGTCCACCTCACCTGAACCGCGGAATCACCTCCCGCGCGAAGAGCGACATCGACTTCTGCGCCTCGGCGAGGCTCATGCTCCCGTATTTCGGCATGACGAGCATGTCGTGGTCGACGCCCAGGATCGCCTTCTGCGCCCGGATCTGCTCCGCGATCTCCGCCGGCGTCCCGTAGAGGTTCACGCTCGCGTAGAGATCCGCCATCGCGTCGAGCCCCATCGACGAGATGGCCTCGGCGGCGCTCGCATAATGCTCGTAGCCCTTCGTCTCGGAGAAATGCTTCCCGACGATCTCGTAGTGCTCGACGATCGTGAAGTAGTACTCCCTGACGAACTTCTTCCCGAGCTCGCGTGCGCGGTCGCCGTCCTCGTCGCAGTACATCAGCGAGCCGCAGAGCGGGGTCAGGGGCGTCGTCTCCCGCAGCGAGCGCCATTTCTCCTGATAGGGCTCGAGCGCTTGCTTGCGAAAGACCTCCCAGGGCTGCTGAGCGAGCACCATCAGCTTCGCCCCGATCACCGCCGCATGCACCGCCGAGTCGGGCGAGACGCCGATGCAGAAGGCCCGGTCGGCGAAGCTCCGCAGCGGCCGCGGACGCAGCGCACAGCGCGGATGCCGGTAGAACGAGGTATCCGCCTCGTAGAAGCCCTTCGCGAGGGCCTCGAGCACGAGCTGCGTCCCCTCGTCGAAGCGGCCCCGCGCTTCATCCATCGCGACGTTCATCGCCGCGTACTCGCGCCGCGCGAGCCCGCGTCCGAAGCCGAGCAGCGCGCGGCCGCCGCTCTGGTTGTCGAGCAGCGCCGTCTTCGCCGCGATCCGATAGGGATCGTTCCAGGGGACGATGACGGCGCCGGTCCCCAGCCCGATCCGCTTCGTCTGGCCGGCGACCTGGGCCAGGAACTGGAAGTTGTCGGGACACATCGAGTAGGGGAAGAAATGATGTTCGACCGCCCAGAAGCTGTCGAAGCCGGTGTCCTCGGCGAGCTTCGCGAGGGCGAGCTCGCCCTCGACGATCTCGAGATCGCTCTGCGCATCCCGGTAGTTCTGGAAGATCGAGAGGGTTCCGAAATGCATGCCTGGACCTCGCAAGCGGTTTCGACCGGGGAGGTCGGATCGATCCCTCGATCGATCGCCCTGGCTGCCCGGTCATGATGCGCCGCGCCGGCGACCCGCCGCAAGGCTGCGTTCGGCCCGGATCACCCGGCCCGGGAGGCATCCCCTGGACATCGCCCTGAATCGCCTCCGGGTCGCGCGCCCCCGAGAGGCCTGACCTCGGGCACCGGGAATTCGAGGAATTGGAGGTCGTGCCCTAGCGCCAATACGGCGCCGAGGTCCGCCAGGCCCGCTCGACGAACGACTCGATGTCGCCCCCGCGCCAGGCCTTCGAGAGCACTTCGACACTGACGAGCCCGTCGAATCCGCGCGCCCGCAGCGTCCGGCTGAAGCGCTCGAGATCGAAGAGGCCTTCGCCGGGGAAGACGCGTCGATCGATCGTCTCCTCGCGCAGATCGTCGGCCGCGATCGCCGGATGGTCGTCGAACTGGACGTAGGCGATCCGCTCGAGCGGGAGCTTGGCGAGCGAGTCCCAATCGTCGGGCCCGAGGAAGAAATGCCAGGTATCGACGAGCACGCCGGCGTCGGCGACGCCCGCGAGATCGATCAGCTCGAGCGCGTCGGCGATCGAATGCACGCGCGAGATCGCGAGGAATTCGACGGCGAGGCGTGCGCCATGGCGGCCGAGGCGGTCGGCGGCGCGCCGGAACTCGCCGGCGGTCGCGGGGCCCGGCGCGTGATCCGAGTTGACGAGGATCCAATCCGGACGCAGCGCCGCGACTGCGGGCTCGAACTCGGCGAGCTGGGCTTCGGTCGCCGCCGCGTCCTCGCCGATCATGAGCGCCGCGATCTCGGGGCAGCGGATGCCCGCCTTCGCCATCCGCTCGGCGAGCGCTTCGATCCGCCCGCCGCCCTGACGAAAGGCCGAGAGCGAGAAGACGTCGAGCCCGATCGCATCGAAGCCGACGCGCGCAGCCGCATCGATCTGGCGCGCGAGATCGGGGACACCCCCGAAATAAGCCGACTCGTTGAACGCATTGAAGCAGAGCGACGTCACGCGGAGCACCTCCGGATCGCGACGGTAACCGCCGCGCGTCTACTCGGGAAGCTGCTCCTGCAGACAGATCCGCACGCCGTGAAAATCGTCGAAGCCCGCCTGCAGGATCGAGAAGCGCTTGCCGTCCGAGAGACCGCGCGCGTCGACCGCGTCCGGCGGGATCGCCTCGCGGAACTGCAGCCGGCCGCCGCGCGCCGTGAAGGACGCGACGACGCTCTCGATGTCGCGAATGTCGTAGACGACGGCGTAGACGCCTTCTCCGCGGGCCGCGAGAAACTGCCGGGCGGGCTCCACCATCGGCCCCGTCGCGTAGGCGGGCGTCATGATCTCGACGCCGCCGTGCCAGGAGATCAGGATCTTGAGTCCGAGCTCCGGCAGATCGAGCTCGTCGAGCGGTACGCCGATCGTCTCTTCCCAGAACGCCCGCACCGCCTGCCAGCTCCCGGGCTCGACGCACCAGACCACGTGGTGCACCCCTCTTCCATCCGCCAACGCCATCGCGTTCTTCCTTTCCCGATCCATCCGGTCCGCGCAGCGCGTACGCCGCCGGCTCCGCGCTAGTCGCTCGTCCGTCCGCCGACCGTCGCGCCCTCGAGCGCCGTCTGCGCGAAGAAGCGCGGGTTCGCGCGCAGGAAGAGGCTCGCCGGGTTGTGCCAGACGAGCTCCGAGAACTGCGCCTCGTCGAGCAGGCCGTTCTCGACGAGGGAGAACGCGGCGGGCAGGATGCCTTCGAGATCCCCGGCGTCCCAATGGCCGAGGTCCGACGACAGGATCGGGCGCAGGCGCGCGCCCAGCGGGTTCGACTTCGACCAGGCGAACGCGATCGTCTTGTCGTCGGCCTCGCAGCCGAAGTAGAAGCGATCGGCGAAGAGCGAGACGAGATCCGATTCGTCCTTCGCCTCCAGATGCCGCCAATCGTCGAGATCGGCCGGCAGGGCACCGATCGCGGGCAGCGTCTCGAGCCCGGCCCGCAGATCGCCTCCCCCATCCCCTCCCCCGGCGCGGCCGAGCAGGTCGCGGCCGTATCGGCGCATGAAGCCCTCGAGCTCGGGCCAGTCGATCCGCGCGGGGTCGAGGGCGCCGAGCGCCTCGCGGCTCCGCTTCTCCCAATGCTCGACGAGGTCGTGGAGCAGGATCGCCGCCCAGCCGACGCCGCATTCGAGCACCGCGAAGTCGATGCCCGGCAGCCGCCGCGTCGCGCCCCCCATGAAGAGCGCCTTGACCAGCACGTGCATGCGCTGGGCGAAGGCGCCGACGTGGTTGAAGGAGTAGTTCGAGATCGAGGTGAACGAGAGCGGGACGTGGCCGAGGCCAGCATGGAAGGTCACGGCGAAGCCGAGCTCGCGCGCACGCCGCCAGACGGGATCGTAGTCGTGGACGCTGTCGAGACCGAAGCTGTCGAACCAGCTCCGCTGGCCGGGCATCAGGAACGGGCTCGCCCCGTCGTCGGGCTCCGGGATCGGCCGCATCACGCCTTCCGGAAACGCGACGACCTTGAAGCCCTGCGCGGCGCAGTCGTCGAGGGCGGCGAGCGCCTCCTGCGGTGTGTGCATCGGAACGACACCGGCGACGGTGAGCCGATCGGCGTAGGCGCGATGGGTCTCGGCATAGTAGGCGTTGAAGCCGCGACAGACGCCCTGGCGGAGCTCGTCGTCGTCGATCCCGGCGATCCCGAAGCCCTTGGTCGGATAGAGGATCGCGTAGTCGATCCCGAGCTCGGGCAGGCGCTCGTAGAGCAGCGCGGGCAGCGCGGCGGTCGCGAGATCCCGGGTATTCGCCGCCGGCGTGCCCCACCACGCACTTTGCGGCGCCCGCGTCGCGCGCCGCCGATCCGCGTCGGCCTCCATGATGCGCGCGAGCGGCGAGCGCTGGGATTGCCAGCGCTCGAAGAGCCGCGGACCGAGCGCTTCGCGCAGGAAGGGCAGGACCGCAGGCATGTACTCGAGCACGTGGCCGTCGGCATCGATCACCGGATGAGCGAGCCGACTCCGGATTGCACGGGCGTTCACGGGGCGTCCTCCGACTCGCAACACTACCGCGGCCGGGCGACCTGCGCGTCGATGGAGTGCGTCCTGCGCAGCCCTCCCCTCGGCAGCGAAGGCGTGCGATCAGCGCCTCGCGTCGCTGAGGCTTTTCACCGCCTCATAGATCGGAACCTCCCGCTCTCCGGCGAAAAAGCGCAGGCGCCTCTGCATGATCAGCGAGATCCGCTCGTCGACGTGGAGCGCGACGAACGCGGCGATCGACATCGGGTTGTAGTTCTCCCCGGTGACGCGGACGAGGATCGCGTCGAAGCAGAGGTCTCGAACGTCGACTTCCGTCATCTGCCGTCCCCCTGCAGCAGGGCGCGCAGGGTGGCCTCGTCGAGGGGCTCCACGGGCGCGGGCGCGAAGGGCTCTTCGACGGGCAGGATCTGGCCGCTCGCATCGACCCCGCCGAGCTCCTGCTCCGGAGAGAGCCGCAGGCCGATCGTGCGACGGATGAACGCGAAGGTGAGCATCGCGACGAAGGCCGACCATCCGAAGCAGGCGAGCGCGCCCGTAGCCTGCACAGCCAGCTGGGCGAGCCGGCTCATCTCGAGCTGCGTGGCCGGAACGACGAGCGCCACGGCCAGCGTGCCCCAGACTCCGCAGAAGCCGTGGACGGCGACCGCGCCGACCGGATCGTCGATCCGCATCCTGCGAAGCAGCCACTCGTAGCCCAGGTTGTGGACGACGCCGCCGACGGCCCCGACGAACATCGCCGCGAGCGGCGAAACGAGGTGACAGGATGCGGTGATCGCGACGAGGCCGCCGAGGGCCCCGCCGAGCAGCTTGGCGCTGAGGTCGCGCCTCTGCTGGAAGCGCCAGCCGTGGACCAGCGCGACGAGTCCCCCGGCCGCGCCGGCGAGATTCGTGTTCACGATGATCGACGCGACGCGCGCATCGAAGCGCAGCGTGCTGCCACCGTTGAAGCCCCACCAGCCGAGCCAGAGGAGCAGGACGCCGAGGGTCGAGAGCGCGATCGAATGCGGCACGATCGGTCGCACGACACCGCGCGCATCGAAGCGTCCACGACGCGGCCCGATGGCGTACGCCGCGACCAGGCCGAACCAGGCGCCGGTCGAGTGGACCACGGTCGAGCCCGCGAAATCGACGAAGCCGAGCGATGCGAGCCAGGGCTCGTTCGACCCGATCAGCGCGTTGCCCCAGGCCCAGTGGCCGATCACGGGGTAGACGAGCGACGCGACCGCGACGGTGGAGCAGAGATAGCCGAGCACGCTGATTCGCCCGGCGATCGCCCCGGAGACGATCGTCGCCGACGTCCCCGCGAAGCCGAGCTGAAAGAGGAAGAAGATCTCGTTCTGCGCGATCGGTCCCTCGATCCGCGCGAGGTCTCGCAGGGCGAAGAGGCTCGATCCGACGATGCCCGAAAGGCTCTCGCCGAACATCAACCCGAAGCCGACCGAGAAGAAGATCAGGTTGCTGAGGATCCAGTCCACCAGGTTCTTCAGCGCCACGCCCTCGGCATGGCGCTCGCGCACGAAGCCCGTCTCGAGGCAGAGGAATCCCGCCTGCATCAGCAGCACGAGTACGGCCGAGATCGCGACCCAGAGACTGTCGTGGTCCATGCCTTTCGATTCGGTCGCACGCGACGGGAATTGAATCAGGGAAGCGCAGCGCGAGTCGCGAGGCGCGGCGTCCGCTCGCGCCTGCGTGCAGCTTTCGGCGATCGTGGGCAGGATTCGGCAGGAATGGCGGGAGCGTCGGCCGCGATCGCGCGCTACCCAGCGGGAGGCCCCGCTCCGATCGCGAGCGGACGAGCGGACGAGCGGACGAGCGGACGAGCGGAGGATTCACGATGCGCGCCTGGCAGGTGATGCGACACGGTCGGCCTTCGGAGGCGCTCGAGCTCGTCGAGGTCGCGCCGCCCGAGCCCGGGCCCGGCGAGATCCTGGTGCGAACGACGGCGAGCGTCCTCAACTTCAACGAAGTCGACGGCTGCCGCGGCCGCTACCTCACGATCGATCCGCCCCTGCCCTACACCCTCGGCATGGAATGCGTCGGCGAAGTCGTCGCCGCCGGCTCCGGCGCCGAGAGCTGGATCGGCCGCCGGGTCACCGCCAGCGGACGCGGCGGCATCGGCGCCCATGCCGACCTCGTCGCGGGATCGACGGCGATGGCGTTCGAGGCGCCGGCCCAGCTGGGCGACGTAGAGGCCGCCGCCTTCTTCTACCCCTTTCATCTCGCCTATCTCGGCCTGCACGAGCGCGGCCGCCTCGCCGCCGGCGAGACCGTGCTGATCCATGCGGCGGCGGGTGGCGTCGGTTCCGCGGCCGTCCAGCTCGCAGTCGCGGCGGGCGCGAGAGTCATCGCGACCGTCGGCGATGCCGCCAAGGCCGACCTCGTACGCAAGCTCGGCGCGGAGATCGTCGTCGAATACCGCAAGGAGGATTTCGTCGCGCGCGCCCTCGAGGCGACGGGCGGACTGGGCGTCGACGTCTGCTTCGACGGCGTCGGCGGCGAGACGATGACGAAATCCTTCGGCTGTCTCGCGCGCGGCGGTCGCCATCTCGTCGTCGGCTTCGCGAGCGGAATCGAGGCGGAAGAGGTGCCGATGGTTTCGGGGCGCGTGCTCTGCTTCGGCAATTTCGACGTCGTCGGCGTCATCCTTTCGTATGTCGACGACGCGCTGGCGCCGCACGTGACGCCCTTCGCGCCGGTGCCCGTCCCGCGCTGCAATCCGCCCGTCGCGACGGTCGGTCAGCGCGTGCATGCCCGCCTGCTCGAGCTGCTCGGGCGCGGCGCGATCCGGCCGATCGTCGGCCAGCGCGTTCCGTTCGCGGATCTCGCGAAGGCGCTCGATGCGATGGAGACGGGAAAGACGATGGGCCGGATCGTCGTCGAACGCTGAAGCGCGGCGAATCGCGCCGCGGCGCTCGCGACACCGGAACGAACGCCGATCGATCGCCAATCGATCGCCAATCGAATGACGAAGACCGACGAAGAACGACGAACCGAGACGGAGACGGGAGCCCCGACGATGACGGCGAAATACGAAGGAGCGGCCTTCCGCGAACGATTCGGCCCCTGGGCGGTCGTCGCGGGCGGATCGGACGGAATCGGTGCGGCCTTCGGCGAGGCCCTCGCCCGGCGCGGCCTGAACGTCGTCCTGATCGGTCGCAGCGAGGCGAAGCTCGCGGCACAGGTGGAGCGCATCGGGAGGCGCCATCCCGTCGAGATCCGCCCGCTCGTCGCGGACCTGACGGCGCCCGACATCGACGGTCCCGTCGGCCGCGCGACCGCCGATCTCGACGTCGGCCTCTTCATCTACAACGCCGGATCGGGACGCGAGATGGGCCCCTTCCTCGATCGCCCCGCCGAAAACTGGATCCGACAGGTCCAGCTCGCTTGCAGCGGCCCCGTCCTTCTCTCGCATCATTTCGGCGGGCGCCTGCGTGCCCGTGGTCGCGGAGGCATCGTTCTGATGTCGTCGATGGCGAGCCTCGTCGGCAGCGCCTACATCGCGACCTACGCCGCAGCAAAGGCCTTCGATACGCGCCTCGGCGAAGGCCTCTGGAACGAGCTCGCGCCGGCGGGCATCGACGTCCTCACCTGTCTCGCCGGGGCCACCGATACGGAGACCTTCCGCGAGGACACCGGCGGCCTCCCGAGCGCGATGGCTCCGCTCGACGTCGCGGATGGAACCCTCGACTTCCTCGGCCGCGGCCCGATCTACGTCCCCGGCGAATCGAACCGGGCGGGGGCCCGCGCGACCAGGCCCGTCCCGCGCAACCCGCTCAACAACGCACTGAGCCAGATCAACGCGAACAGCTTCGGACTCCCCTTCGCCGAAGGAAAGGGATCGGAGTTCGGCGACGCATGATCGGATCTTCCCGGATTCGCCTAACGCTCCGCCCGCGGCCCGGCGACCGGACCCGGCGCCACCGGCCGCAGCGGAAGGACCTGCCGCAGCCGCTCGAGCGTCCCGGGCGCCATCTCGGTGATCTGGATCCGATCGACGCCGAGCCCCTCGAGATCGCATAACGCCTGGGCGACTGCCGCGGGCTCGCCCATGAAGCGCGCGAGAAATCCGTCGCCGAACGGCGCGCGGATCGCCCCGATCTCGGCCGCAGGCCCCGCCGCCGTCAGGACGAACATCCCGATCGGCACGTCTTCGCGCACCCGCCGCACCCGCGCGATCGCCTCGCGCACGTCCGCCTCCCCGATCGCCGCAGACTGCACGAGGTCGACCGCCCCGCCGCGCGTCGCCGAGGCATTCGGCTGGACCTCGATCCGGTCGACGAAGCGCGGAATCTCCCGCAGCGTCCGCGGCCCGCCGGCGGAGCCGACGAGCAGCGGCGGCTTCGGCGCGAGCCCCCCGAAGCCCGGCGCGGCGACGTCGATTTCGTAATGGCGGCCGGAGAATCGACAGCGCCCCGTATCGAAGAGCGCGCGCACGATCTGCATCGCCTCGATGTAGCGCCCCGCCCGTTCGGGGCCCGCCGGAAAGCGCCAGCCGACGCGCAGGATCTCGTCCTCGATCCAGCCCGCGCCGAGCCCCGCCTCGAAGCGCCCGTTCGCGACGCGCTGCAGCGTCAGCGCGGCCTGTGCGAACTCGACGGGGGAGCGGAAGAGATTGTTCGCGAAGGACGACGTGATCGGGATCGCGCGGGTTGCGAGCGCCATCTCCGTCAAGGCGACCCAGAGATGGGGATAGACGAGGTTCATCGTGACGAAATGGTCGCTGGCGGCGACGCCATGCCAGCCCTCGGCTTCGCGCGCCTTCGCCCATTCGCCCGGCGCCTCGCTGCGGCCGGCGTTGTAGTTCGGGAAGA
>CAUJGH010000630.1 GCA_963169575.1 Myxococcota bacterium
CGATCCGGGCCGATTCCTCGAGCGGATCGAGCTCCTCGCCCGTGAGATCCGCCAGCTCGAAGTCGCCCGCGAAGAGCACCCTCTCCGCGACGCGGTTCACGTCGTGCATTTCCTCGACCTGCGCCTCGGCCTCGGCGAACGCCCGGTCGAGCTCGCCCGCCTCGAGCGGTCGATCGAGATCGATCGCCGCCGCGCCGCCGTCGGCCGTCCCGAACGAATCTCCGTCGCGGGCTGCATCCGCCGCGGCCCCGACCGCCGGGACCGGCGCATCGAGCGGGGGAAGCCCCGCCTCGAGCGCCCATTGATCGAGCCCCTCCTCGAGGACGCGCCGGGCATGACTCCCTTCGGAATCGGGCAGGAGCGCCAGGGCGAGGACGGCCCGGGCGGGCCATTCCGCCGCTTCCCCGAGAGCGGCGATCGCGAGCGCCGTGCGACCTGCGCGGCGATCCCGCTCGGCCGTGGCGATCCGCTCGAGGCGCTCACGCCGGATCCAAGCCGATCGTCCCAGCTCCATCGTTCCCTCCGCTGCGAAACCCGACTCGGGCTCGCCGCTCCGGTTCACCGCCCTGCTCGCCATCCAGCCGGCAGGATCTCCTCCGGCCGCAGCGAGACGGTGCCCGCTCGTCCGACGCCTTTCAAGACGACGAAATGGATGCCGGCTCCCTGGCGCTTCTTATCGACGCCGATCGCAGCCAGATAAGCCTTGCGAGGCCGGTCCGGAGGCGACGTGGGCAATCCCGCCCGCTCGAGCAGCGATGCTAGGCGGAGGGCCGTGCCCGCCGGCGAGAATCCGAGGGCCTCGGAGCGCTCGGCCGCGAAGACCATCCCGATCGACACGGCCTCGCCGTGCAGCAGGCCGCGGTAGCGCGCGTGCTTCTCGATCGCGTGTCCGAGCGTATGACCGAAGTTGAGCAGCCGCCGAAGGCCGCCCTCGCGTTCGTCGCGCGCGACGACCTCGGCCTTGATCGCGCAGGCCCGCTCGAGACCGTGCAGCAGGATCTCCGGCTCGAGATCGAGGAAGGCCTCGATGTGCTGCTCGAGCCAATCGAAGAGCTCGGCATCCCAGATCGCCGCCGCCTTCACCAGCTCCGCCACGCCCGCCGCACGCTCGCGTCGCGGCAGGCTCGAGAGCGTCGCCGTATCGATGAAGACGCCGCGCGGCTGGTGGAACGCGCCGACCAGGTTCTTCCCGCGCGGGAGGTTCACGCCCGTCTTGCCGCCGATCGAGGCGTCGACCATCGCGAGCACCGTCGTCGGCACCTGGACGAAGGGAATCCCGCGCAGGAACGACGCGGCCGCGAATCCGGCGAGATCGCCGACCACGCCCCCGCCGAGGGCGACGACGGCGGCATGCCGGTCGAGACCCTGGTCGAGGAAGCGCTCGTAGAGTCGGCCGAGCTCGCGCAGATTCTTCGATGCGTCGCCGTCCGGGACGACGATCCTGCCCGCCCGGACGCCGGCCTTCGCGAGCCCGCGCGCGAGCTGCGGCGCATAACGCCGGGCCACCGGCGCGACGCTCACGATCGCGACCTTCTCGGCGCCGAGCAGCGAACCGACGCGCTGGCCGATCGTCTCCAGCCAATCGTGTCCGAGCTCGATCGAATAGCTCCGATCGGCGAGCGAGACCGCCACGCTCGCGAGCGCGCCGGCATCGCCCTTGCGCCCGCCGACCGGCTTCGACTTCGACTTCGAACGCACGCCCGTCCTTCCGGTCCCCATCCCGCTCCTCTTGCTCCCCTGGCCCCCGCGCCCGCCGTCCGGCACCTCGGGAATCTCTTCGGCCACCGCGCTCTTCCCACCCGTCGGATCCTCGAGCCCGACCAGCCGTGCCCGGATCTGCTCCACGACGACATCGGGCTCTGCCGACCCATCGACCCGAACATGCGCGCGCTCGTAGAAGCGACGCCGCGATTCGAGCAGCGCGGCGAGCCTGCCCCTTCGCCCGGCGGCATCGAGTCCCGCGAGCAGAGGCCGGCTCGCGGCATCGCCAATCCGCTCGAGGAGCCGCTCGAGGGGCACATCGAGCTGTACGAGGACGCCCAGCGCCCGGCAGCGTTCGAGCGCGCCCGGCTGGGCGATCGCGCCGCCCCCGAGCGCCACCACGAGCGGCTGACCCGCGCTCGCTTCGATCGACTCCCGCTCGAGCGCCCGAAACCGCGCCTCACCCTCGCGAGCGAAGATCTCGGCCACACTCTGGCCCGCCCGGCGCTCGACCTCGAGATCCGTGTCGACGAAGGACCTTCCGAGCCGGGCCGCGAGTCGCGGGCCCACGGTGGACTTGCCCGCGCCCATCATACCGATCAGAAAGATGGGCCTCGGGTTCGACACGCGCGCAGTATAAAGAAAAACGGGGGGAGCCAAGCTCCCCCCGTTCCATCCCGCCGCCGATCGGGACCTCACCGGATCCCGGTGATCGGCTCGCGTGTCTAGTTCGCCGCCATCTCGGGCATCCGCACGATTCGCGGCGTCACGAAGACCAGCAGCTCCTTGCGCTGATCCGTGACCTCCGAGTTCTTGAACATGTTCCCGATGACGGGGATCCGGTGCAGATACGGCACCCGGGTCTGTCGCTGGCTCTTCGTGATCGTGTAGATGCCGCCGAGGACCAGGGTCTGGCCGTCCTTCACCAGGGTCTCGGTCTGGGCGACGTTCTTCGCGATCGCGGGCGAGCCGGTCGGCGTCGGCACCGTGCTGTCGGGCGCGTTCCGGGTGACCTCGATGGCCATGATGATGCTCTGGTCCGCCGTGATGTGGGGCGTCACGATGAGCGACAGCACCGCATCGATGAACTCGAGCTTGGCATCGCCACCCTCGAAGGTCTGGAACGGAATCGACACACCCTGCTTGATCTGGGCTTCCTTGTTGTCCAGGGTCACGATGCGCGGGCTCGAGATGACCTTGCCGTCACCCGTCGACTCCGCCGCCTGGATCTGCGCGTCCACCCGGAAATCCTCGTCGAGGATGAGGGCGCCGAGCGAGAGCAGGCCCGTCGGAATGGCCGTGATCGGATTGGCGAAGGCGAGACCGTTGTCGTCGATGAAGCGCAGATCCTCGCTGCCGAGATCGGTCCGGAGCGTGTCCGGATCGAAGGGATCGACGAACTGGTTCGTCTGGACACCCCAGACCGAGCCGAGCTCGCGCGAGAAGTCGAGGTTCGCCTCGACGATCTTCGCCTCGATCATGACCTGCGGCGTCTGGGTATCGATCGCCGCGATCAGCGCGCTCGCCTCGTCGATCACGGAGCTGATGTCCTTGATGATCAGCGTGTTGGTGCGCTTGTCGAGGTTCACCGTGCCGCGCGACGAGAGCAGGCGACGCGCGAGTCCTTCGACGTCCTTGACCGCCGCGTAGTTGACCGGCAGCAGCTTGACCTCGAGATCCTCGAGCTTCTCCTTGTTGCGTCGCTCCTGAAGGCGAACCTCCTCCTCCGCCTTCAGCAC
>CAUJGH010000631.1 GCA_963169575.1 Myxococcota bacterium
CGCGGCCTGCTCGGCCGCTTCGCTGCTCCGGGCGTCGTCGCTGCGCTCGCGATCCGCCCCGGCCCGGGCGGTCGCCGTTGTCTCTTCTACGCCCGCCATCGTGTCGCTCGCTTCACGCTCGCCCGCATTACGCCTCGGAGATTGGGTGCTTCGAACTCGGCGGTCAACCCGGGAAGCCCCGAGGAGCCCGTCGGAGCCCGACCCTGCGCGCCGCCCGAACCAGTCGCTAGTCTACGCCGATGTCGCGACTCGGCCCCCATCGACCTTCGAACCTCGAGCAGCGGATCGACCGCCTCGAATCCCTGGCTGCGATCCGCCAGCTCGCCTTCCGCTACGCGCTCTGTCTCGACTCCCGCGACATGGACGCGCTGGTCGATCTCTTCCCGGCGGACGTGCGGGTCGGGCGCAGCGAGTCGGGCCGGGCGGCGCTGCGGCGCTGGTTCACGAAGACGATGAGCGCGATGCGGACCTCCGTCCACCTGATCGGCAACCACATCATCGACTTCGACGATGCCGACCACGCCCGCGGCATCGTCTACTGCCGCGACGAGCTCGAGCGCCCCGAGCAGGGCCTCTGGCAGGTCGGCGTCCTGCAGTACTGGGATCGTTATGTCCGCATCGAAGGCGAGTGGTACTTCGAGCGGCGCAAATTCCATCGCTTCTACATCGTCGACGCGCTGACCCGCCCGCGCGCCGGCGCCGGGCTCGAAGAGAACCCGCTGACGACGATCCAGCTGCCGGAAGCCTTCCCGAGCTGGGGCGAGTTCTGGCGACAGGTCGGCGAGGACAGCTAGCGCGACGGACCCGCTCCAGGTGCTCCCGTCTCCCCCGGCCCGCTCGTCGGCCCGCCGAAGCCCAGTCGCTCGTCGCTCCGCATGACGTCCATCAGTGCGCGCGCCATGATCGCGTGGCCCTCGGCGTTCGGATGCAGATCCCACTGCGACATCACGAGGTCCTCGACGTCCGTGTCGCCGTAGATGCCGGTGAGATCGAAGACGATGAACCCGGCATCCTCCGCTGCGCGGCGGAGCTTGCCGATCTGCTCGGCGTCCGGCTGGCGCTCGGGCACGCGCGGCATGTAGATCCAGACCGGGACCGCACCGCGCTCGCGCGCGAGCTCGGCGATCTTCGCGTAGGACTTCCGCACGAGCTCCTCCGCGAAGGGCGGCAGCTCTCGCAGCATGGCCGACTGCGACATGCTGGCCGAGAGACCGGCGCGGGCGACGATGTCGCGCAGGAACTCGTCTTCGAGCGGGATCTTGTGCTGCACGAGTCGCGCGAGGCGCTCGATCGCGAGCGACCCGTCGACCTCGTGGGCGATGTAGTAGATCGCGTCGGGCGCGAGATCGAGAGCGACCTCGCGCAGCACGCCGAGCTGACAGACGGGGCTGTAGCCGCCGACGCCGAAGTTGAGGATCTCGAGGGATTCTCCGTCGGACCGCTGGTCGGCCATGCCTTCTTCGACGAGCGCTTCGAAGGGCTCGCCGTCGTGGACGCCCCAGCCCATGACGTGGGACGATCCGAGCATCGCGATGCGATGGGTGTTCTCGGGTTTCTGCGCGGCGTACGCGCGATCGCGCATGCCGAAGGCATTCGTCGAGACGCGATAGCCGTTGATCGTCGCGCTCTGGTTCGGCCGCAGCGCCCAGTAGCGCATGTCGCCGGTCGTATCGAGGAACTCGATCTCCGGGAAGTCGACCCAGTCCGGCGGCGCCTGGATGCCGCTGTCGAGGAAGTTCGACTTCGAGGCGTCGAAGAGGTTCTCGTAGTAGCCGCGCTCGATGGCCCGCAGATCGGCCGTGTTCGGCTGGTTGCTCTTCAAGCTGCGCAGGATGAACCGCGTCTTCTCGTCGACGCGGCGGTGGACGCCGGGATGCCCGAGGACCCAGAGGATCGACATCGGCAGGAGAACGGTCAGGACCGCCGATCGCAGCAGCTGCGGCCAGCGCGCGCCCTTCGGCGTCGCACCGAAGAGCAGGCCGCCCTCGAACGTCGTGAGGCGCTCCACGACGATCTTGACGACGCCGACGCAGACGAGTGCGACGGCGGCCCGTCCGAAGAAGTCCGCATCGGCGAACCGCCAGATCGAGAGCCACTGCTCGAAGGACTTCGCGGACCAGAGCGACCAGAGCACGCCCATGACGGCGAAGACGCCCATCGTCCGCAGCGCGGCGAAGAAGGCCTCCTTCGGATCGAAGCGCGCCGACAGCGAGCGCTTGCGGCCCCGCCGCGCCTCCCAGACGGTGTTGATCATGACGAGCACGCCGAGGATGGTCCAGAAGAGCGTGTCCTGGAGCGAGAACGACATCGCGCCGCGCAGCCAGTAGGACTGATAGGCGTGCAGCACCCAGGTCGCGAAGAAGGCGACCGCCGAGCCGACGACGCCGGGCAGGATGTCGCCCTTCGTGCGGAGCGAGAAGGCGACCGGCGTGTAGAAGATCTTCACCATGAAGTCCTTCCAGTAGATGTTCACGCGGCGCCAGTAGTCGGTGAAGCTTTCGGCGAGGAAGTAGTGGTGGTTGGTCTCCGGGAGGTTGAATCCGAAGAGCAGGAGCAGGCCCACGATCATGTGGAACTGGCCCGAGACGCGCAGGTAGAGCGCGAAGTTCGCGAGCAGGTATCGCAGCAGGCTGCTGCCGTCCTCGACGAGGGAAGCGTCGACGTAGAAGTGGTAGTAGACGATGCGGTAGAAGACGATCTGCAGGACGCCGCGCGCCATCCAGTGGAGGCCGCGCTGATAGATCCGCATCGCATCGTCGTTGTAGTAGTTGCGACCGAAGGCCTTCCAGTCGACGACGGGGAAGAGCGGGAAGAAGACGTTGGGGAGCATGAAGAAATAGGCGATCGCCCGGACGAAGTCGGGCTTGCCCTTTTCGTGCTCCACGTCGTGGGCGTAGATGACGAGGCGGAACATGAAGAGCGCGCCGAGCACGGGCCAGATCGTCGCGAGCGATTCGCCGAAGAGCGCGCCGCCGCGCAGCGCCATCAAGCCGGCGCCGACGCCGAGCAGGACGGCGATGCGCGGGCGGAAGGGGATCGGCAGATGGCAGAGCGCGATCAGCGCGAGGCCGATGGCGACGACCTCGCCTCCGCGTTCGAGCGCGCTGGCGAAGTCGAAGCCGGTCGGACTGATGCCGAAGAAATAGAAGATGGTGGCGAGCGAGATCGCGGCGAAGAAGGCGAGGCGATGCCGCGCGGGCAGCAGATGGTGGACGATCGCGGCAGCGGCGAGCCAGGGCAGCGCCTGCTGGAAGACCGGACTCTCGAACCGGTATCGGACGGCCGCCGCGACGACGAGCGCGAGCTGGACCGCGACGAGACCGAGGCCGAGCCAGCGCTCCGCAGCCGAAACCGGGACCTCGGGCCGGGCCGCGGCTGCGCGGGCCTTCGAGAGCTTGCTGGTCGCCATGTCCTTCGTCGCCCCTTGCTTCACTTGTATTCGATGATCGTGCGCCGGCGGCCCCGCAGCCGGCTCCAGACGTAGTCGAGCATCCCGAGCGCCTTCGGCGGCTGGGAGGCCATGCAGGAAATACCCCAGAGCAGCGCATTCCGCGGCGAATAGCGCGCTGGATCCTGGCTGCGCGCGATGCGTCGGATCTGCAGCGCATAGAGCGCGACGATGCCGAGCCAGACGATGGCGGAGACGGCGCCGAGCAGGAGGGGGGTCGCGACGAGGAGCAGCGGCAAGAGGGCACCCCAGATCGCGATGCTCCGCACGTGGCGGGCGAAGAGGCCCGTCGCACGATGCAGGCGCGCGACCTCGAGCGTCGCATGACCGGCGCGTTTCGAACGCGTCCACCACTGGCCGAAGCGGTGGATGTCCGCGTCGTGGAGCGTCATCGGGCGATCGATGCGGATCATCTCGAAGCCCTGCGCGCGCAGGCGCGCGCAGAGCTCGGTGTCCTCGGCGGCGATCAGGCTGCCGTCGTAGCCGTCGACCGCGGCCAGCGCCCCGCTGCGGATCAGCACGTCGCCGCCGAATCCGAAGGGCCCGACGTCGCCGACGGCGCCTGCCATCCATTCGAGGTCGCAGAACCGGTTGTAGAGGGAACGCTCCGGGAAGCGCTCGCGCCGCCAGCCGCAGACCGCGGCGCGCCGAGGCGAATCCCCGAGCGCCTCGGCGGCGGCCTCGATCCAGCCCGGGACGAGCGAGCAGTCGCCGTCGACGAAATGGATCGCCGTCAGCTCGGGATGGGTCTTGCGCAGGTGCTCGAAGCCGGAGTTGCGCGCGCGGGCGGCGGTGAACGGGATGGAGAGATCGAGCTCGACGACGTCGATGCCCCGGGCACGCGCGAGGGCGACGCTTCCGTCCGTCGAGCCGGAATCGACGTAGACGACCGCCCCCAGCGCCGCCGGGAGCGATTCGACGCATTGTCGGAAGCGCTCCCCCTCGTTTCGCCCGATCAGGACGCAGCCGATCTGCGCGAGCGAGAGGGCAGCTTTCGGCGCATCGGCCGCCATGTCGATCCTCCGCCGCGATCCGTTCGGATGCGGCGACGAGAAGGTGCCCGGATTTCGAGCTGCGAGACGTTTCGATCCCCGGTGCGCAGGCTCGGGACTCTTCGGCCGGAGGTTCGCCCGACCTTTGCCGCAGGGCGAGCCGGATGGGTATGCTGGGGCACCAATCGGGTCGAAAGTCGAGCGATGTGGGGGCCGATGGGGTCGAACGATGCGTCGACCGGCCTGTCCTCGGGGTCCGGGCCGCGCGATCCCGTCACCGACCGGGCCGCCCCCGGCCTGAAACGCCGCAAGGGAATCCGACCCAGCCATGTCCGAAGCAGGCCGGCAGGACGCGAGCGTGAGGGTCGGACTCCTCGGCACCGGCTACATCGCCGACTACCACCACGCCGCCCTCGCCCGCATCCCCGGCGTCCGCGTCGTCGCGGTCTGCGACGTCAGCCTCGTCCGAGCCGAGCGCTTCGCCGCCGCGAAGGGCATCGAGCGGGCCTACGCCGAGCTCGCCCGGATGATCGAGGCCGAACGCCTCGACGTCGTCCACGTCCTGACCCCGCCCAATCTCCACGCCCCCCTCGCCCGTCAGATCCTCGAAGCGGGCTGCGACGTCTTCCTCGAGAAGCCCCTCGGCGTCACGAGCGCCGAATGCGATTCCCTGCGCGAGGCGGCGAGCCGGACCGGGCGCAGCCTCGGCGTCGGCCACAACTTCCTCTTTTTCGAGGCGTACGAGTCGCTCGTCGCCGACGCCCGCTCGGGCCGCCTCGGCCAGATCGACCAGATCGACGTCGTCTGGAACAAGCCGCTCGGCCAGCTGCGCGGCGGCCCCTTCGGTGCGTGGATGCTCGCGGCGCCCGAGAACATCCTCTTCGAGGTGGGGCCCCACGTCTTCGCGCAGGCGCTCCATCTCGCCGGCGGCATCGACGACGTCGCGGCGGAAGCGCGCGATCCGATGACGCTGCCGACCGGCCGCCCGTTCCACCGGCGCTGGGAGATTCGCGGCTGGCGCGGACGAACGAGCCTCCGCCTGCGGCTCTCGTTCATCGACGGCTATCCCGAGCATTACGTCCATGTCCGCGGCACCCACGGCACCGCCACCGTCGACTTCGAGAAGAACACCCATCTCGTCGAAGAACACACGCCGAGCAGCCTCGAGCTCGACCGCTTCGCGAACGTCCTGCGCGTCGCCGGCAGCGCCGTCCGCCAGGCGGCCGCGACCCTCGGCCATGCGCTGCTCGCGAAGCTGAAGCTCTCGCAGCGCTCGAGCCCCTTCCAGCACAGCATCGCCCGCGCCGTCGCGCGCTTCTACGCGACGCGTCGCAGCGGCGTCGACGAGCGCCTCGCGATCCCGATCGGAACGGGCGCGGTCGAGCTCGCCGAGCGCGTCGCGCGCGCGGCGGGCGTGACGTCCGGCGAAATCGCGGCCGGCGTGAAGGCAGCCGAGGTCGCGACCGGCTCGACGTCTGCTGCGCCGACCGCCCCGGCGGCGCCCGTGACCGTGCTCGTCATCGGCGGGAGTGGATTCATCGGACGCGCGCTCGTGCGGCGGCTGGTCGGGATGGGCCGCGGCGTGCGGGTCCTCGCCCGCGATCCCTCCGGCTGTGCCCGGGAATTCGGCGGGCTCGGCGTCGAGATCGTGCGGGGGGATTTCAGCGATCCGGCGGCCGTCGATCGCGCGCTCGAAGGCATCACCCACGTCTACCACCTCGCCCGCGGCGGCGGCCGCAGCTGGCGCGACTACGAGGCGAGCGACGTCGCCCCGACGCGCCGGCTCGCCGAGCGCTGCCTCGAACGGGGCGTGGTCCGCTTCTTCTACGCCTCTTCGATCGCGATCTACGATGCGGGCCGGGGCGCCGCGCCGATCGACGAGACGACTTTGCCCGACGCCGGCCTGATCCGCGCCAACGCCTATGCCCGCAGCAAGGTCGAGAACGAACGCAACCTGCTCGCGCTCCACCGCGAGCGCGGCTTTCCCGTCGTGCTCTTCCGCCCGGGCGTCGTGGTCGGCCGCGGAGCCAGCCCGCAGCATTGGGGCATTGCGGCCTGGGAATACGGCTCGGTCTGTCGGCTCTGGGGCGATGGCACCGGCAGGCCGCCCCTCGTATTGGCCCACGACGTCGCCGCCGC
>CAUJGH010000632.1 GCA_963169575.1 Myxococcota bacterium
CGAATCCCCCCGCGGCGAAGGCGGTCGGGTAGGGGTCGTAGATCGGCCGTCCCGCGACGTCGACGAAGGAGCCGTCGCCGATCACGTCGACGACGCGCACATAACGGATGTCGAGCAGGTCGACGACGCCCATTCCGACGAGCGGATCGGCGGCGACGGCTTCGAGGTCGAAGCCGGTGCCGACGCCGAGCGCGTGGCGGCCGGCGAGGCCGTGGCGGTCGGTCGGATCGATCGGATCGAACGCAGCGACGGGAAGGGGATCGAGGCTCGTCGCGGGAAAGCGCGCGAAGTCGAGGCCGTTCGTCCCGACTTCGACGAAGGCGAGCTCGGCGAAGAGTCCGCCCAGGAAGCCGAAGCCGTTCTCGAAGACGGCGAGGTCGTCGCCGGGCCCGTTGTGGATGCCATCCGGGAAATGGACCGTTGCCGAGCCGCCGTCGCCGAGGGAGACGGCGTCGAGCGCGTTGGTCGCCGCGGGACCGGTCGCGTCTTCGGGAGCGCCGAAGCTCGCGCTGCCGGCTGCGGGGTTCGAGATGTCGAGGGGGCCGCGGACGAGCTCGACGACGGCGTCGGCCCAGGCGGCCATGTCTGCGGCGGAGTGGCCTTCATCGGTGTAGGGCCCCGCATGCGCAGCGGTCGTGCAGAGCAGGAGCAGAAGCAGATGGGCGGGCAGGGCGGAGAAGAAGGCGAGGCGGGCAGGTCGGAGCCGAGATCGACGTCGAGCGCGAAGAGCGAGCTGCACTGCAAATCCTCTCGGGTGCCGTCTCCGGGCACCCGGGGCCGACCGCGAGGCGGCCGGACCCGTCGAGGACGATTGCGACGACGGCTCTCGGAATTCCGATCGGAACGCAGGGGGAGGGTGGGGTTGGAAGGGCGGGTCGGTGGACACGGAACGCCCGAGGCGCCCGCGCCGGAAGACACGCCCGTCGAGCCCTACGCCCTCTGCTCCCGAGAGTCGTAGCGCCGCTGGAGGGTCGGTCTTCTGGCTCCCGGATCCACCGAGTCTGCACGCCTTCCCAGCGCCTGAAAGCGCCAGTGGCTCGTGTGCAGCTCGTCCCCGGTCACAGCGACGGGCTCGCGCCGGATTCACACCGGCTTCCCGCTGGCTCGGATCGTGTTCCCGGGCTTGCGCAGGGTCTGCGCAGATCCAGGGGCTCGCTCCGAACCAGTTCCGATCGTCCGATTTCCGCGCGGCGCGCGGAACATCGATCGCTCGGAATCACCCTCCATCGTCGGTTGTTTTCGGTCGAGTAGCCCAGCGATCCGACCCCTGCAAGCAAGCCGTCGGCGCGGTCGCGCCCTGCAAGCCGCTTCGCAGTGCGCAGGAATCTGCGGTGTCGCGCGCGTCCTTCGCGCCGAGGCCCGGACGGGAATGCTCAATCGGATCGCCGGCTTGCCGAAACGATCTCCGATGGCACGGGGCTTGCGATTCCCCCGCTCGGGACTCGCGGCGGCGCCGACCCGGAAATTCCTGAAACGCCGCGCGAGACCCGCGCAGATCAGCGCCGGACGATCGGTCGGGCGAGGAAGCGAACGATGATCGAGATCGAGCAAAGATCCGCAGGAGAGTTCATGCGCGAGCGCCGTAGCCCGGCACCGCGCTGCGCGCTCGCCGCGCCTTCCCGAACGGTCGGGATCGTCCCGTTCGTCGGGACTGCCCGGAACGGCCGGAACGCCGGCTTCACGCTGATCGAGATCATGATGGCCGTCGCGATCATCGGCATCATCAGCGCGCTGACACTCCCGAATGTCTCCCGCTATCTCGAAAACGGCCGCGGAAAGGCCGCGGCGAAATCGGTCGCCGACGCCTTCAACTTCGCCCGCGCGCAGGCCATCCGCACCGGCAACAACCACGTCGTCTTCTTCGCCGTCAGCGGCGCGGGCGACGTCGCGGGCAACGCGCTGACCGCGGCCGACGGCCGTCCGATGCCCATCCTGGTCCTGAACGACGGACGCCCCGGCTCCGCCGACCAGAATTGCGAGATCGACGCCGGCGAGGAGACCGTCGTCTTCGAGCCGCAGGAGGGCGTCGGCTGGGGCCACAACTCGGCGCCTGCGAGCGAAGAGGCGCCCGACGACGATGCCGTGACTTCGATCCCCGCGGCGGGCTCGAGCTTCTTCGAGCCGGACGGAACGACGCAGGCGACGTGGGTCATGTTCCGGCCCGACGGCGTCCCCGTCGCGATCGACAGCAGCTGCACCGCCGGCCGGCTCGGGACCGGCGGCGGAACGATCTACCTCTGGACCGACAATCGGGATTATGCCGTGACGCTCGCGCCGCTCGGCGGCGTGCGTGTCCACGTCTGGAATTCCGGCACGGGGGCGTGGACTTCATGAGCAGGCGGAGATTCGAAGCCGCGTCGGGAGCGGCCCGGCGCAGGGCGGGCATGACGCTCGTCGAGATCATGGTGTCGCTGGTGGTGCTCTCGTTCGGGCTGCTCGGCGTCGCGGCGCTGCAGGTCCGCGCGATCACCGAGAGCAGCGGCGGGCAACACCTCTCGACCGCGAGCGCCCTCGCGCGCAATCGCGTCGAGGAGCTTTCGAGGCTCGCATGGGATGCGGCCGTGCTCGGCGACTCGGGCGGCAACTGGGGCGGGGACACCGTGCTCCCGGTCGCCGACGAGATCTTCACGCGCTCCGAGCGCATCACCAACGACGTCGCGGCGCCGGATACGCAGGTGAAGGCGATCGAGGTGCGCGTGACCTGGTCGGACGAGAAGCGGCAGAACCGATCGGTCGTGCTCTCGAGCGCGCGGCTGCGGGAGGTCGACGAATGAGCGCCCGGGCCGACTTTTCCTCCGACTCTCCTGGCTTCGGACGTCGGTGCCGCCGGCAGGACGCTCGCGTCCGCCGGGCGGGCTTCACGCTCCTCGAGCTGATGATCAGCGTCTCGATCCTCGGAGTCGTCGTGATCGGCGTCTTCGAGAGCCTGACGCGCCAGCACCGCACCTCGATCGTCACCGAGAGCGTCGTCGAGGTCCAGAACAACGTGCGGGCGATCGCGTCGCTGATCGAGCGCGAGGTCCGGATGGCGGGCTACATGGTCCCGGACTCGGTCGCGGTCTGTGGCGTCGACTCGACGACCGGAGGCGACGTCCTCTTCGTCTCCGAGACCGAGCCGATCGTGCCCGACGACGCGCGCGCCGGCGACATGGGAGCGCGCATGTCCTCGGCGGCCGGCGCGTGGGTGAACCCGACGATCAACGCGGCGTTCGATCTCGATCTCGATTCGACGACGAGCGATCTCGACGCCGATGGCACGCTCTTCTACGACAACGACGGCAACGGCACGGCGGAGGCGGACTTCCGGATCGGGGGCGGCTTCATCCTGGCGGACAAGGCGAACCCCCATCGTGGGACGATCTGCGGCCGGGTGACCGCCGCCTCGACGACGCAGCTCACGCTGATTCCCATGGCGGGTGCCCTCGCGGCCAGCGTGGCGAGCGACGCCGAAGAAGAGATTCTCGTCGTTCCGGCCGCCCGCTATGCGCTGAATGCCGCGGGCGGAACGGGGCGCCTCGAGCGCAACCGCGAGCTGCTCGCCCAGGGCGTCGACGATTTCCAGATCTCCTACTACTTCGACGTGGACGACGACGGCGTCGTCGACGCCGCGACGGCCGAGGAGCCGGGGACGAAGGATGGAAACGCCTACGACCCCGCCAACTGGGACAACGAGG
Organism: Myxococcota bacterium; assembly: GCA_963169575.1. Taxonomy (GTDB): domain Bacteria; phylum Myxococcota_A; class UBA9160; order UBA9160; family UBA4427; genus UBA4427. The sequence goes on from CAUJGH010000632.1 coordinate 3,675, forward strand.
AGCTCAAGGAAGTCCGCTTCTCGATCGTCGTGCGCACGCGCGCCGAGGATCAGGCGTTCTCGGAGGGCAATTTCGTCGCGCTCGAGAATCGGACGGCGCCGGTGGGGGGCAGCGACGGATTCCGACGTCGCGTCGTGGTCGGCTCGGTCCGGCCGCGCAACGTCGGCAACGCGGGGAGCATCTGATGACGAGCGAACGCGCGCGATCTCTTCGACCGAAGGCGGCGAGCCGGCGGCGGGAGCAGGGCATGGCCCTGATGCTCTCGATCCTGCTCCTCATCACGGTCTCGGCCCTGGCCCTCTCGACGATGCAGACGGCCGCCTCCGACGGCACCGTCGCTGGCTTCCAGAACCAGGAGACGATGGCCTTCTACGCGGCCGAGGCGGCGATCGCGCAGGCGCGCAACGTCGTCCGTCAGATGGGCGAGCGGACCCAGGTCCCGCAATACCCGGCGGACTTCCCGAACGAGGCCAATCCCGTCGCGCTCTCGACCTCGAGCGACTTCGAGACCGGTGCGCAGCCGGTCTACTACGCCGATCCGAATCCGCCGGCGCCGATCGGCTACGTCGGCGAAGGCAAGCAGTGCACCGAGGGCTGCAACATGAACATCGGCGGCACCAAGTACAACCACACGAAATGGCAGATCAACGTGGTCGGCGAATCGCCGTCCGGCGATCAGAAGCGGCTCGAGGTCGTCGCGACCCGGCTGCTGGCGGTCGGCTACTGAGCGCGCGTTCGGCGCGAGCGCATCGGCCGCCCGCCCGACCGCGGCGCACGATTTCGAAGGATGAGGACGCTTTTGCGGAGGCGCCCTCGGAGGAAGAGAAGATGATCCGATTCCAGCCCCGATCCATCCGGATGATGCTCGCCGTCGGTGCGATCGCAGCGACCCTGCCGCTCGCGAGCCGGGCGGGCGACGAGGACATCTTCTCCGCGAACGTGCCGCCGAACGTCCTCCTGATGATGGACAACTCCGGCTCGATGAACGCGATCATGGAGCATCCGTCCTTCGATCCCGCGTCGTTCACCTACACCTGCGACATCATGCCGACGACCGGCTCGACGACGATCACGCTGAACGACCAGCTGGGCCGTCCGACCCGGCGCGTCTGCGCATCGTCGGGTTGCCGCTTCGAGATCCACTCCTCCGACTCGGGCTGGACCGCGACCCCCGATGCGACCGACGATCCGCAGAATGGCTGGATCGAGCGACGCTTCTGCAATCAGACGCGCAGGCTCTACACCGACGGCATCAACCAGGATTTCGGCAACCGGACCTGGTACTTCTCCGAATACGCCGAATGGCTCTTCAGCTTCGATGCATCCGATGCGACGACCCTGATCGGTCCGGCCGGCCGCCAGGCGACGGCGCCGACCATCCTCTCGCAGATCGACGACGGCACCAACGGCACGAACTACATCGATGGCGACAACTTCGGCAAGTTCCAGATCGCCCGCATCACCGCCGCGCGCGACATCGCCCGGGACGTGATCTATCAGACGAACAGCGACTGTCCGGCCTTCGCCGGCGACTGCGGCGTCTACGAGGACCGCGTCCGCTTCGGCCTCGCGAAGTTCCAGTCGTCTTCCCATGGCGGCTACGTCGCGGCCGAGATCGCCCCCTACAGCACCAACCGGATGGCGCTCCAGAGCGCGATCAACGCGCTCGACGCCGAGACCGCGACGCCACTCGGTGAGACTCTCTTCAAGCTCTACACCTACTTCATGTCGCGCAGCTCGACGAACATCCCGTTCGGTCAGGATGGAACGACGAAGTTCCCCGCCTACGCCTACCGGATGTCGGACGGCGCCTATACGACGACGACTTCCCAGATCGCCGACGATCCGGTCACGGAGGTCTGCCAGAAGAACTTCATCATCATGGTGACCGACGGCGAGCCGACGAGCGATACGTTCGACCTCTCGGGATCGACGACCACCGGCTTCGGAAACTTCACGAATCTGGTCGGCGACTACGCGCCCGACGCGACGGGCGACCTCGACATCGGAACGGATGGGACACCGGAAGTCGGTACGCCGCCGTGGGGCTCGACCTCGGGCACCGGGTGGCTCGACGACATCGCGCTCTTCATGCAGGAGAACGATTGCCGCCTCGATCACGCGGGCGAGCAGCTCGTCGACGTCTATACCGTCGGCTTCTCGACCGGCGAGCCGGCGAATACGCTGCTGCGCAAGACGGCCGCGAACGGCAACGGCCTCTTCTTTTCCGGCAACCAGGCGGAGCTCCTGACCCAGGCCCTCGTCAGCGCGATCCAGGACATCATCTCGAAGGCCCAGGGCTTCTCGGCCGCGACGGTGCCCGCGGCGCGCACGGCCGATGGGGGTCAGCTCTATACGACGCTCTTCCAGCCGACGAACGCGCGGCCCTTCTGGCCGGGCCTGCTGCGGAGCTACAAGATCACCTCGTCCGGCGAGATCCTCGACGCCAATGGCGCCTGCGCTCTCGAGAACCTGGCCGACCCGACCTTCTGCGCCCAGGGCACCTTCAAGACCGAAGCGGCGGCTCCGCCGTTCTGGAACGCCTCGAAGGAGATGCCGGATGCGAATGATCGCAACCTGCAGATCTCGCTGACGGGATTGGCGGCAGGCGTGGAGGACTTCACGCATGCGATCAGCGAGTCGGATCTCGGCGGCGCGCTCGGGACGACCGCGATGTATCCCCCGTCGGCGAACGTGACGTCCGCGTCCGATCTGGACGAAGCCCTCGTGGCCTTTCTCGCGGGCTGCCAGTGGGGCACGGGCATGAGCTCGAGCGGATCCGACGAGTTCGTCGGCTGCGTGGAGCGGACGCAGGTCGTGAATGGCGTGACCCAGTCGGACAAGCTGGGCGACATCTTCCATTCGAACCCCGTGGTGGTCGGTCCGCCGAGCGCGTTCATTCCCGAGATCTCGTACGCGGCCTACGCGGCCGATCCGGACTACATCCATCGCGATCGCGTCATCATCGCGGGCGCGAACGACGGATTCCTCCACGGCTTCAACGCAGGCGAATGGGTCGCCTCGCCGGCGCCCGCTCGCTACGACGAGGGCACCGGGGAAGAGGTCTTCGGCTTCATGCCCTGGGGCGCCCGGGCGAAGGTCATGAATCTCGCCAAGAGCGACGCGACGCTCCATCCGCTCACGGTCGACGGCTCGCCGTCGGTCGCCGACGTGTGGATCGATGGTGATTCGGATCCGGACAACGCGAAGGATGCGGACGGAGACGAGTGGAAGACGGTGCTCGTGACCGGTCTGCGCGAAGGCGGCGAGCACTATCTCGCCCTCGATCTGACCGATCCGGCCTCTTCAGGCTATCCGCAATACATGTGGGAGTTTCCGTCGGAAGGCGATACGGGCTGGCGGGCCTACGTCGGCGAGACCTGGTCGCAGCCCGTCATCACGCGCGTGCGGCTGGAGACCGGATCGGGCGATCCGGTCGAGAAGTGGGTCGCCGTCATCGGCTTCGGCTACGACCCGACGAGTGATCCGAACGACGGTGCGCTCTACAGCGCGACGAGCACGAAGGGGCGAGGCGTCGCGATGCTCGACATCGCGACGGGCGAGCCGATCGCGGTCCGGAAATTCGGCACATCGACGGGCGACGTCTCGGACATGCTCTTCGCGATCCCTTCGAGCCCCGGCGTCCTCGACTACGACCAGGACGGCTTCGCCGACCTGATCTACATCGGGGATCTCGGAGGCAACGTCTGGAAGTGGATCGTGCGCGCGCGCGGCGAGGATTCGCCGAGCGCCTCGAACCTCTACCAGCCCAACTGGCCGTTCCGGAAGTTCTTCTCGGACGACCCGACGCGTACGTCGGGGCATGCGCGGAGCTTCTACTTCGCGCCGGCGGCGACGCTCGTGAACAGCATTCTGCACCTCGGCATCGGGACGGGCGAGCGCTCGGACCTCAACTGCTCGAGCACCCTGCGCGGCTGTTCGCTCCTCAACCGCTACTTCGTCCTGAAGGATCGCGACGTCTGGGACAACGGCACCCTGACGACGATCGACGGACGCGCGGAGCCGACGGGCGAGCTCACGGATCTCACGCTCTTCGAGGACAGCTGCCCCGGCGTCATGCCGCGGGGCTTCTTCTTCGAGGTCGCGGACGGCGAGAAGTTCGTGACGAATAGCGAGGTCTTCAACGCCTTCTTCTTCGCCTCGACGTTCACGCCGGATCTCTCCAACGTCTGCGAGCCCTCCGGCCTGTCGACGCTGTACGGATTCCTCGCGAAATGCGGCCAGGGCGTCTTCGGGCCGCCGAGCCCGTCGAGTCCGATCGCCGGCATCGATCGTTCGCTCGGTCTCGGCAAGGGCATGCCGACCGACGCGCGTCTCTCGATCGCGCCGGGCGACGGCGGCAATCGCTTGATCATCTCGAAGCAGGACGGCGAGCTGATCAACATCGACAGTGGCAATGCCGATTCGGAGCACGGCACGCTCTACTGGCGAGAGATCGACTAGCCGTCGAAGAGCGCGCGCTGCGAATCGGGCCGGGGCGTCGAAGGCGCCCCGGCCTCGCGTGCGACAGGGGGGGACATGGAAGCGCGTGGGCATCGGATCGGGAAGCGGATCGCGGGCGGGATCGGATGGGTGGCTCTCCTCTGCGGAGCTGCGACCGGCTGCGGCTCGGGAGAGGCGGGGCCGGAGCGTGTTCCGACAATGGTCGCGCCCGCGGCCGAAGCAGCGGACGCGTCGGCCGCCGAGGGGCCGCTCCGGATCGGATCGATCGCGCTCGAGCCGTCCCGGCCCGTGGCGGGCGTGCGGGTTCGCGCACGCGCCCGCGTCGAGCATGCGGGCGGGCGCCGGGGCGAGGTCGACTATCTCTGGCGGACGACCAGCGGTCGCGAGCTCGGCCGGGGGCCCGACTTCGAGACGGCCGGCCTCGAGCCGGGCACGGTCCTCGAGGTCGTCGCGACGCCGCACATCGACGGCGAGGCGGGCGAGGCATCCGTGCATCGCGTGCGTCTCGCGGCCGCGCCGAGCCAGATCGCGCTCGTCGTGATCGATGCGCCGGAGGGACGGCGCGTGGGCTCGCGGCTGCGAGCCGTGGTCGAGACCACGGACGAGGAGGCCGGATTCGACGACGCCGTGCTGGAATGGCGGGTCGCAGGAGCGGTCGTGGGGACGGAAGTCGA
>CAUJGH010000633.1 GCA_963169575.1 Myxococcota bacterium
CCGCCCGAGAAGCGCGCGACGGCCCTCGCGCTCTACAACGTCGGCGGCAACGTCGGGAGCATGACGGGCTGCATGCTCGGCGGCTTCATCGGGGAGACGCTCGGCTGGCGAGCGGCCTTCTTCGTGGTCGGCTTGCCCGGCCTCGCGCTGGCCCTCGCGACGCGCTTCGTGCTGGTCGAGCCGCCGCGGGGCGCGCTCGAAGGGCTGAGCGTCGAGGCCGCCGTCGCCAAGCCGCGCGAAGTCTTCGCGTTCATGCTGCGCCAGCCGACCTTCCGGCATCTCGCGCTGGCGAGCGCCCTCTATTCCTTCGCCGCCTACGGCTTCACGATCTGGGGCTCGAGCTTCCTGATCCGCGTCCACCACATGTCGCTCGGGGACACCGGCCTCGCGATGGGCCTCGTCCAGGGCATCGGCGGCGGCCTCGGCACCTACGCCGGCGGCCGCCTCTCCGACTTCTACTCCCGCCGCGACGAGCGCGCCGCGGTCTTCGTCGCGGCGATCGGCGGCGCCCTCGCGCTTCCCTTTCTCGCGGTCTTCCTGCTCTGGCCCGATCGGATCGGCGCGCTCGCGGGCTATGCGGTCGCGATGGTCTTCTCCGTCTTCTTCGTCGGCCCTTCCTACGGGCTCGTGCAATCGCTCGCGCGGGTCCGGATGCGCGCCCAGGCTGCGGCGCTGCTGCTCTTCGCGATCAACCTGATCGGCCTCGGCATCGCGCCCCTCGCGGTCGGCGTCCTCAACGATGCGCTGGCCGCGCGCTTCGGCGACGAGGCGATCCGCTACTCGCTGCTCGCGACCGGGGCGACGACGCTCTGGGCGGTCCTGCATTCGCTGCTCGCGGCGCGGACGGTGCGCGCGGATCTCGCCCGCGTCCGCCGGGATGCGGACGCGGCGGCCGGCGGAACCGCCTCCGCCTGACGGGCGCGCGGCGCCGGGCAGCCGATTTGTTTTCCGGGTGAATGATCTGCCGGACGCGGTAGAGTCCGCCGGGGCCGAAGCCGGGAGTGATGGGATGACGAAGCAGCGCGGGGCAGGTCGGGGCGAATCGAAGCAAGGGCCGGGCGCCCGGCAGCATGGGGAGGGGCGAGCCGAGTCCGGAGACGGACGGGACGAGCCGGATGCGGCCGCGCTCCTCGAAGCCGAAGTCCTGCGTCATGCGCTCCGGATCGCCGCCGAAGAAGCCAGCATCGTCGTCGTCAAATCCGCGCATTCGGCGATGATCGTCGAGGGCGCCGACGCCTGTGCCGGGATCCTCGATCAGGCCGGGCGGCTGGTCTCGCTCTCGACTGCGACGAACCTGATGCACGCCTCGAGCCTGCGCTGCTCGCTGCCCGCGGTGCTCGCCGACCATCCGCTCGAATCGATGCGCGAGGGCGACGTCTTCGTCATGAACGACTGCTTTCGCGGCGGCATCCACGCGAACGATCTGCTCGTCTTCCGCCCCGTCTTCATCGCCGGCCGCGTCCGCTTCTTCACCGGAACCCTGATCCACGTCTCCGATCTCGGCGGCTCCTCCGCCGGCGGCATCGTGCCCGGCGCGACCGACGTCTTCGCCGAGGGCCTCCAGCTCCCGCCGGTCAAGATCTACGCCGAGGGCCGCCCCGTCACCGACCTCCATCGCCTGATCGCCCTCAACAGCCGTACGCCCGAACGCGTGATGGGCGATCTCCAGGCCCTCGTCGCCGGCTGCCACGTCGCCGCGCGCCGCCTCGAGACCCTCGCCGCCGAGTACGGGCCCGAAGCCCTCGACGAAGGCGTCGCGCGCTATTTCGCGGGCACCGAGCAGCGGATGCGCGAAGAGCTCGCGAAGCTCGCTCCCGGCACCTATCACGGCGCCTACGCGATCGACGACGACGGCCTCGATCTCGAATGCTCGCCGGTCGTGCGCGTCGCCGTCACGGTCGGGGCGCCGGGCGAAGCGGTGCGGCTCGATTTCTCCGCGACCGACGACCAGGCGCGCGGCGCCATCAACGCCGGCTTCTCCCAGGCGCTGACGGGCGCGCTCTACGCCGTTCGCTGCTACGTCGATCCGACGATCCCGATGAACGAAGGCTGTTATGCGCCGATCGACGTGGTCTTCCGCAAGGGCTCGCTGCTCGACCCGCGCTGGCCGGCGGCCTGCGGCGGACGCGTCGTCTCGGTGACGGCCGTCTGCGAGGCGGTGGTCGACGCGCTCTCGAAGGCGCGGCCGGATCGCGCGACGGCGGCGTCGGCGGTGATCCATCCCTATACGCTGGCGCGGCCGACGGGCGAACGGCCCTGGCTGCTGCTCTCGTACGAATACGGCGGCCTCGGGGCGCGCGCGAGCTCCGATGGCCCGAGCGCGACGGGCTCGTTCTTTCTCGGCGGGCGCAACGTCGTGCCCCAGGTCGAGGCGCTCGAGGCGCGTCTGCCCCTCGTCTTCGAGTCGCAGTCGTTCATCCCCGATTCGGGGGGCGCGGGGCGTCATCGCGGCGGGCTCGGCGTCGAGACGCGGATCCGCGTGCTCGAGGATTGCGAGCTCGCGGTGCGCAGCGAGCGCGTGCGATTCGCGCCGCGCGGGCGCGACGGCGGGCGGGACGGAATGGCCGGGCAGCAGTTCGCCGTGAAGCCCGATGGATCGACGCGCCCGCTGCTCGCGAAGGCGGCGAACCAGCCGCTCTTCGCCGGCGAGACCTTCGTCTTGCGGACGTCGGGCGGCGGCGGTCTCGGGCCGCCGGAAGAGCGCGATCCCGAGCGGATCGCATCGGATCTCGCGGAAGGCTTCGTCTCGGCGGAAGCGGGAGGTCTGCGATGAGCGAGCGCTGCGTACTGGGCGCCGACATCGGCGGAACCTTCACCGACATCGTGCTGACGCGCGGCGACGGTCGTCTCCACGTCGTGAAGCAGCTGACGACGCCCGAGGCGCCGGAGGCGAGCGTGCTGGCGGGGACCGAGCGGCTGCTCGCGATGAGTGGCGTCGATCCGGGCTCGATCGAGCGCGTCGTCCATGGGACGACCCTCGCGACCAACGCCGTGATCGAGCACAAGGGCGCGCGCGTCGCGTTCGTGACGACGGCGGGGTTCGGCGACCTGCTGCGGATCAGCCGCGAGGCGCGGGTCGAGGACGATCGCTACGACCTCTTCTTCGAGCCTTCGCCGCCCGTGCTCGCGC
>CAUJGH010000634.1 GCA_963169575.1 Myxococcota bacterium
TTGAAAGCGGCGGACGAAAAGAGCCCGGTCGTCCACGCCTACGGATCGTTCTGCTTCGAGGGCTCCCCGGTCGCTTGTGCCGATTGCGGTCATCGACTGCGCAACGATCGCTCGGCCCTTCCGCCCTGCCCCCATTACAGCGATCTGAGCCATCCGCGATCGGGATGGATCTGCCCGGGGTCGCCCGAGGCCGCGCGGGACGAATCGGATTCGTCGAGCGCCCCGGGCCGCAAACACGATTGAGAGCGGTCTCGATCGGACGCGAGGCGCTCGCGCGCGGACCAATCGGCGGCGAAGGTCGAATACTCCGAGACGACGCTGCCCGCCCCGACCCGCTCGGACGCATCCGAGCGGGTCGGGGCCGCTTCGCCCGTGCTCACCAATAGGTCGGAACGCTGTAGTAGTCGTGGACCGCGGTTCCGAAGGAGCGGTCGGCGAAGTCCGGCCAATCGCTCTTGTCGAAGCCGGGCGCGTGCTCGAGCTTCTCCTTCGAGACGTTCAGCACGAATCGCTTCTTGTCCGCGTCGAGGTGGAGCGCGCGCCAGGGCACGGCGAAGAACTTCTCGCCGATGCCGAGGAATCCGCCGAACGAAACGACCGCGTACGCGATCCGTTCGCCGTCGATGTCGAGCATGACCTCCTCGATCTGTCCGAGATTCTCTCCCTGCGCGTCGACGACGTCGTCGCCCGTCACCGACCCCGCCGAAAGAACTGCCGGTTTTCTCTCTTTCATTCGTGCTTCTCCTTCGCCTCCCCGTCGCTCTCGACGAGAGGGCTGCTGGCTTCGAGCGTCCGTCATCGAACGCTCCCGCCAAGGTCGGTTGCAACGGCCATGCCCGCGCCGACGCGCCGAAAGACCCACGAAATGGCCCGCGAGTCTGCGAGCGGGAGGAATTCTTCGTGATCGGGATCGCACGACTTCTCGCGCGTCCGGCTCGCGCGACGCATCCGAATGTAGAAAGGGCGACGCCGCGGAAGCGCGAGCGACGACGAGCTCCCGCTGAACCGGGGCGATTCCGAGGAGCGCCGATGGTACGGCGCTTGCACTTTCCATCGCCGATGGGAGGTAACGAGAATGAAGGACCAGCCCGAGACCACCAACGACGCCGGCATCCTCGTCGCGAGCGACGAGCATTCGCTGACGGCCGGCGACGCCGGACCGATCCTGCTGCACGACCATCATCTCGTCCAGAAGATGGCCCAGTTCAACCGGGAGCGGATCCCCGAGCGCGTCGTCCACGCCAAGGGCGCCGGTGCCCACGGCTTCTTCCAATGCTTCGAGGACATGAGCGACTACACGAGCGCGGATCTGTTCCGAAAGGGCAAGAAGACCGACGTCTTCGTCCGCTTCTCCCACGTCGCGGGCGAGCAGGGCTATCCCGACACCGTCCGCGATCCCCGCGGCTTCGCGATCAAGTTCTATACGGAAGAAGGCAACTACGATCTCGTCGGCAACAACACGCCGATCTTCTTCGTCCGCGATCCGCAGAAGTTCCAGGACTTCATCCGCTCCCAGAAGCGGCGAGCGGACAACGGCCTGCGCGATCACGAGATGCAGTGGGATTTCTGGACGCTCTCCCCCGAGACCGCTCATCAGGTCACCTTCTTGATGACCGATCGCGGAACGCCCCGAACCTATCGCCACATGCACGGCTACGGCAGCCACACCTTCACCTGGGTCAACGCGAGCGGCGAGGCGTTCTACGTCAAATACCACTTCAAGACCGACCAGGGGATCGAGAACTTCACGGGCGAGGAGGCCGGCGCGATGGCCGCCGAGGATCCCGACTTCCATCGCCGTGATCTCTGGGAGAGCCTCGAGAAGGGCAATCAAGCCTCCTGGACCCTGCAGATGCAGATCATGCCGGTCGACGATGCTGCCGGCTATCGCTTCAACCCCTTCGACCTCACGAAGGTCTGGCCCCATCGCGACCATCCGCTGCTGCCGATCGGACGGCTCGTCTTGAATCGCAATCCCGAGGACTATTTCGCCGAAGTCGAACAATCCGCGTTCGAGCCCTCGAACATGGTTCCGGGAATCGAGCCGAGCCCGGACCGGAAGCTGCTGGGACGGATGTTCAGCTATCCCGATGCGCATCGGTATCGGATCGGGACCAACTATCTCCAGCTCCCGATCAACAGGCCTCGAAATGCCGTCCATTCCTACGCCAAGGACGGCGCCATGCGGATCGAGAACCCCGGCGATCCGGTCTACGCACCGAACAGCCGCGGCGGCCCGCATGCGAACGTGAAGAAGGGGAGCGAGCGCCATCGCCGATGGAGCGTCGGCGAGCTCGTGCGAGCGCCCTATCGCCAGCATCCGGAGGACGACGATTTCGTCCAGCCCCGCGCGCTCATCGACGACGTCCTGACGCCTGGCGACGCGGAGCGCCTGGTCGCCAACGTCGTCGCCCATGCGCGCCAGGGCCTCTCGAGCGAGATGCGGGAGCGGGTCGCCGAATACTGGAAGAAGATCCATCCCCGGATCGGTGAAGAGGTCGGGAAGAAGATCATTCCCTAGCTGCTAGCATCGCCGTCCACAAAAGGACGGCCGCATGGATCTGCAGCTCGCTTCCCGTCGCATCCTCGTTTCCGGCAGCTCGCGCGGCACCGGCGCGGGCATCGCCCGCGTCCTCGCGCGCGAAGGCGCGACCGTCTACGTCCACGGCTTCGAACCCGAAGCCGCCGAAGTCGTCGCCCGATCGATCCGGGAAGAGGGCCTCGACGCCCGCGCCGTCGCCGGCGACATCCGGACCGACGCCGGCGCGCGCGGGGTCGCCGACGCGGCCGGAGACATCGACGTCCTCGTCAACAACTACGGCGTCGCCGAGGGTGGGACCTGGCAGAGCGCGACCGCCGATTGGATCGACATCTACGAGAAGAACGTGCTTTCGGGCGTTCGGCTCGTCCAGGCCCTGACGCCCGGCATGAAGGCCCGCGGCTGGGGCCGCGTCGTCTTCGTCAGCACCGTCGGCTATGCGCGCCCGAATTCCCGCATGCCCCATTACTACGCGTCGAAGATGGCGCTCGTCAACATGACGCTCTCCCTCGCCAAGGAGCTCGCGCATACGGGCATCACCGTCAACTGCATCAGCCCCGGCATCATCGCGACCCCCGAGATTCGCGAGATGTACGAGCGGCGCGCCATCCAGCAGGGCGAACCGAGCGATTGGGCCTCGATCGAGCAGCGCATCGTGCGCGGCGACATGCCGAATCCGGCCGGCATCGTCGGGACGCCCGAGGACATCGGCGAGCTCGTCGCGTTCCTCGTGAGCGATCGGGCGCGCTACATCAACGCGGCCAACATCCGGATCGACGGCGGAGCAGCCGACTCGACCCATTGATCGGGCCGAGATCGCTCGGCGCCCTTCCGCGCCGCGTCACGGAATGAGCGGCGCATCGGCCGCGCCGGCGCGCCTTCGGGCGAGCTCTTCGAGGATGTCGTGGTGGCGCGCGCGGCCCAGCGCATAGCCGCCCGCGACGAGCGCGCTCAGGATCACGAAGAGGGCCGGAACGAGCGCCGTCATCGCGCGCAGCGCCGAGACGACGGATTCGTCGTTCTGCTCACCGGGTCGAAACCCCACGACGTCGAGCACGAGGAATGCACCCGCGACGCCGATCGCGCCGGAGATCTTGCGCAGGAAGGTGAACACGCCGACGTAGAGTCCCTCGCGGCGCTCGCCCGAAGCGAGCTCGTCCTCGTCGGCGACGTCGGCCACCATCGACCAGGGGATCATGTCGGCCGCCGAATAGCCGACGCCCGCGAGCATCGTCGCGGCGAGGATCAGCGCGAGCGGCCAATCGGATTGCGTGACGAAGAGGCAGACGAGACCGAAGACCCAGCCGATGCAGCCGTACCGATAGACGGTCGCCTTGTCTCGCCCCCGCGCGAATCGAAGCCAGAGCGGCATCGCGCCGACGACCGAGAGCAGGAATCCGCCCATCACGATCTCGAAATATTCGGGCCGACCGAGCACGTACGTGAAGAAATGCAGAAAAAGCGCCATCGGCAGATCGATCGCGATCCGTCCCAACGAGAAGAGCCCGATCAGCCGGCGAAAGCTGCGATTGCGGTAGAGCAGCGCAAAATACGCGCGGGTCGATCCCGGCGCGGCGACGGCCTGGACGCCGCGCTCGTAGGTCACCCGCCAGATCGGCCACCACGGAAGCACGATCCAGACCGCGAGCACCGCCCCCGCGATCTGCCAGGCCCGCGCATCCCCTCCCAGCCGCTCGGCGAGCGGGCGGAACACGACGAGCGTGAAGAGCGTCCCGAGGATCGAGGCGACGGAGCGATAGGTCGCGAGCGTGGTCCGTTCGTGGTAGTCGTCCGTCAGCTCCGGGAGGAGCGCCTGATACGGAACCGCCGCGATCGTCATGCAGAGGCTGATCAGCGCGTAGAGACCCGCGTAGTAGGCGAAGACGAGTCCTTCGCCCTCGACCGGCGACGGCGCCCAGATCATCGCGAAGGAGAGCGCGAAGGGGATCGCGCCGATCAGCAGGTAGGGCCGCCGGCGCCCCGCCTTCCAGGTCGTGCGATCCGAGATGCGGCCCATCAGCACGTCGAGCAGAGCGTCTGCGGTCCGCCCGATGAGCGGAACGAGCCCCGCGAGCCCGACGCGCAGGCCGACGACTTCCGTCAGATAGAAGGGGAAGATCATCGCGAGGGCGACCAGCGCGACGTTGACCGAATGGTCGCCCATCGCGTAGATCAGCTTCAAATGCAGAGGCAGAGGCGCGGAATTCACCGCCCGACACTACACGAGCGGCTTCCGGCGCGACTATGCTGCCGCCATGAACACGGCCGACTCTCCGTCATCGGGCCCCGCATCGTCTCCCCCCGCCGCGGCTTCGCCCGCTTCCGCCCGGCAAACGCCCCCGCTCCCCGGCCCGGATCGTTTCGCAGCACTCGACTGGATGCGCGGCCTCGTCATGATCCTGATGGCGATCGATCACGCGTCGCAGACCTGGAACGCCGGCCGCGTCAACGCCGACTCCGCCTATCTCCTCGACCTCGCGACCGGCGCCCCCGCCTGGATTCCCGGGACGGAGCTCGACCTCGCCCAGTTCCTGACCCGCTGGATCACCCATCTCTGCGCCCCGACCTTCCTCTTCCTTTCCGGCACGTCTCTCGCGATGAGCCTCGAAAAGCGCCGCGCCCGCGGCGACTCGCCCGCCGCGCTCGATCGACATCTGCTGATCCGCGGGCTCGTCCTGCTCGGCTTCGAGGGCCTGCTCTCGCTGCTCGCGAACCAGGGCGTGCTGATCCTTCAGGTCCTGTTCGCGATCGCCACGTCGATGCTCGCAATGATCGTGCTCCGCCGGCTCCCGACGAAGGCGCTGCTCGCGCTCGGCCTCGGCTGGCTCGTCGCGAGCGAGCTCGTGCTGACGACGCTCTTCCCCATACCCGCGGCGTCCGCTGCGGGCGCCGCCGCGAGCGCCGCGAACGCAGCCGCAACGCCGGGCCTGCTCGCACATCTCTTCTTCGTCCCCGGATACGCCGCGCCCGTCTACGTCCTCTATCCCATGACCCATTGGCTCGCGATGATGCTGCTCGGCTGGGCCCTCGGCCGACATCTGCTCGAACGGCGCAGCGATCTCTCCGGCCAGCTCCAGACGGAGAAGATCCTGCTCCTCGCCGGCATGACGGGCCTGCTCCTCGCCGCATTCCTCCGGCGCGCGAACGTCTACGGCAACATGGGCCTGCTGCGCGACGACGCCTCGCTCGTGCAATGGCTCCACATGAGCAAATACCCGCCGGCCCTCGTCTACTCGCTGCTCGAGCTCGGCCTGATGGCGCTCTTTCTCGTCTATTTCCTGCGGCGTGAGCGGACGCAGGGGCGCCCGCCCTGGCGCTGGAACCCGCTGCTCGTGTTCGGCCAGACCGCCCTCTTCTTCTACATCGTGCATTTCATCGTGCTCGGCGGATCGGCGCTCGCGCTGACGGGCGGCATGATGCAGCGCGGATTGCCCGAGGCATTCGCCGCGGCAGGCGCGACGCTCGTTCTGCTCTATCCGGTCTGCCTCGGCTATCGCGCGCTGAAGCGGCGTCATCCGAATAGCATCCTGCAGTACCTCTGATCCGACCTTCTGTCGGACCATCGGATCCTGACGCGACGTGAAGTGTCCGGAGCCGGGAACCGGGCGACGCGCCGGGCGCTCCCATCGTTCGAATGCCGAACGAAAGGAGACGCCGTGCGCCCCATGAAATCCCGAACGCCCTGCACACCGAGCGGAATCGCGCGTCCGAGCCTCGATCCGGCTCTCTTCCTCATTGGCCTGATGACTGGCCTGATCGCCGGCCTGATCACCGCCCCGAACACCGGCGCGAGCTGCGTCGTCGCATCGCCGACCGACGAGATCTCGATCGCCTTCGGCGGGGGCCACGCCGCCTCGCTGCGGCTCTACGTCGACGATCGCGAGGGAGCGGCGGCGATGAGCACCGCATTCTCGGATCCGACGAGCGCGATGGCGACGCGACGCTGCCAGGCCTCGATCGCGATTCCGCTCTCCGCCTTCCCGACCTCGCGGCTCGCGACCCGGCCCGCCGACATCGCGCGCTCGATGCGGGACCTCGTGAAGGAGCACGGCATCGAAGCCTGCGAGATCGTCGTCCTCTACGAGAACGACACGAACGAAGCGATCGCCGAGCACGAGCTCTGCCTGCGGGAGACCTTCGCCTTCGGCGAGCGCAAGCATTGGTCGATCGCGAGCGAGAGGACCTGCTGGGAGCCCGAGGCATCGGAGCTCTTGTCGAGCGTGGAGTAGGTCGTCGCGGCGGAGGGCGTTACCCTGCTGGCTCCTTACGGATTCCCGCACGAGGAGCCAGCCGCCATGGGCGAGTACCGCATCCCCCCCGACCACCGCTTCGACGAGGTCTTCAACTTCCGCGACCTCGGCGGTCATACGACCGCCGACGGGCGCCGCGTCGCGAAGGGCCGTCTGCTGCGCAGCGGCCATCTCGGCCACGCAAGCGAGGCCGACCTCGCGATCCTCGCGCGCTACGGCCTTCGCCGCGTCTTCGATTTCCGAACCGCCTCCGACATCGCGCTCGAGGGCGCCGACCGCCTCCCGCCCGGCGCCGAGAACGTCCAGCTCCCGATGCCCGACCCGGCGCGCGGCGGCGACATCCGGAAGCTCATGAGCGAGAACCCGCCCGAGAAGCTCCCCGAGATCTTCGGCGGCGGCCGCGCCGAGGCGATGATGCGTGAATCCGCCGCCGGCCTCGTCCGCGAACGCCGCGAGCCCTACGCCCGCTTCCTGAAGGAGCTCGCCCGCGAGGCCGCCGTTCCCGCCCTGTTCCACTGCTCCGCCGGCAAGGACCGCGCGGGCTGGGCCGGATCCGTCGTGCTGCTCTCGATCGGTGTCCCCGAAGATCAGGTCGTCGAGCAGTACCTGCTCTCGAATCGCGCCGCGCAGGAGATCATCGAGAAGAATCGGCTGCCGGGGCGCGAGCAATGGAGCGGGATCCTCGCGCCGCTCATCGGTGTGCGCGAGGAGTACATCCACGCCTCGTTCGAAGCCGTCCGCCAGGAATGGGGCGACTTCGACGGCTACCTCCGCGACGGCCTCGGCATCACGAACGCCGAGCGCGAATCGCTCCGGAAGAACCTGCTCGAATAGCAGCGGGCAATCGCGTCGGGATCAGAGCGCGGCGACGGCGGGCGAAGGCGCCTTGGCGGGCGGCGCGTTCTCGGAGCGGGGCCTGCGCACGATTCCGTTCGCGACGTGGACGCGCAGGGCGCCACGCTCGTCGTAGAGCATGGCCTCCCGGATGCCCCCCCTGCGAAGCTGGTCCGTCATCCTCGCGACGGCCTCGGCGCGTGCGGTGACGTCGAGCCTTTCGAAGCTCGCATCGACGCGGCCGATCAGGAGACCGCCCCGCCCCCCTTCGCTCCGATAGGCCGACGCCACGTAGGGCGAAATCCGTGCGAGCTCGGACGAACGGAGAATCGAGGCCGTTCCCGCCGGATGGCGGGTCACGAGGAAGAGCGCCGCGGC
>CAUJGH010000635.1 GCA_963169575.1 Myxococcota bacterium
ACGCCTGGATCCGCGAAAGGCTCGAAGAAGTATTCGGCGATCTGGATCGTTCGCCTCGGCCGTCCGGTCGCCGCCCGAATCCGCCGCGATCAACGCCCGTGAGAGACGCGGCGATGTGCAATCGACGCCGTGCTGCCTCGAGATCTCCCGAATCGACGATCCCCCGCCGTGGCACGGCGAAAAAAGGGACGAGCGCGACGAACCGCGAAGAGCGATGAGAAGGCGCGGCGGACGCTTGCTCCCATTTCCTCGCATGAGGATGTGCTTCGCCGGATCTCGGCGTTATCGTGGCGTCGCGACTGAAGAGCATCGATCCGGAGGGGCGTAGTGAGCGATTGGAGCGGACGCGTGGCCATCGTGACCGGTGCGGCATCGGGCATCGGCCGCTCAGCCGTGAAGCGGATCTTGACGCAGGGCGGATCGGCCGTTGCCGTCGATCTATCGGCATCCGCTCTGGACTGGCTCGACCAGGACGACCCGGCAGGCCGACGCACTCGCCGCGTCGCGGGTGACGTGACCGAGGAGGCGACCAACGTTCGCGCGGTCGAAGCCGCTGCAGCACTCGGCGGACTTCACGCGATGCTGCTGAACGCCGGGATTCCCGGGATGGGCACGCTCGAGTCGCTCGACATGACCACGTTCGATCGAGTCCTGGCCGTCAATCTGCGCGCCGTCGTGCTCGGTGTGCGGGCGGGTCTGCCTGCGCTGCGCGAAGCGAGTGCACCGTCGATCGTCGTCACCGCATCCGTCTCCGGCCTCGGGGGCGACCCTGGAATGTGGGCCTACAACGCCGCAAAAGGCGGTGTAGTGAAATTCTTGCGAGCGGCGGCACTAGAACTCGGTCGTGATGGGATCCGAATCAATGCGGTGTGCCCTGGGCCGATCCACACCGAAATGACGCGCGCGGTCCAGAACTCGCCGATCCACGAGGAGCTGCGCCGCCACATTCCGCTCGGCCGCTGGGGCGAGGCGGAAGAGGTTGCCGCAGTGCTCACGTTTCTCGCGTCGCCCATCGCCTCGTTCATCAACGGCGCCATCGTGCCGGTGGACGGTGGCGTCAGCGCGGGCAGTGCGCAGTTCACACCGTGGGGGCCCCTCAGCGATCGCTGAGGAGCTTCCATCCGGTCTCGACGGACCGGGACAATCGATTCCTTGTGATGCGGCCCGGCGATTCCACCCGAATCGACGACGTACCCGCCGGCGGACGAAAGGGATCGTCGACTCGCAAACTCGAGTCGATGATCGAGAGTACCGCGATGAGAATCGCATGGCTGACGACCCTGCTCGCAGCGACCGCCGCCCCCGCCGCATCCCCCCAGCCCCTCCTCCAGGCCACCTTCCGCCACGACAGCGAAGCGTTCGCCTACACCGACGATGCCCTCCTCGCGACGCACGCCCCCGACTACGCCGACGGCGAGTGGCTCGCCGAAGCCGCGGGGGCGCGAGGCGTCCTCGCCATCACCCTCGGCAATCGCGACGCCCTGCCCGTCCTCGGCATGTCCGGTGGCTGGTCGAGAGCCTTCGTGCTCGACCAGCCGATCCGCGATCTGCGCATCCTGTTCCGCTGCCAGCTGATCCAGGCCTCGGGCTACGAGGCCGACGAGTTCGCCCTGGTGATGGTCCTGCTCGACGGCGTTCCCCTGGCCGCCTCGGGCCTCGACTTCGTCGCCCGGATCGAAGGCGATGGCGACGGCGGAGCGGAGCGCTCGACGGGCTGGATCGCGATCGCCCGGGACGTGCCGTCCGCCAGCGCGGGGCGCCACGTCCTCACGATCGGCGGATACAGCAACAAGAAGACGGCCGAGAACGAGTCGACCCGGATCCTGATCGACGACGTGCGCTTCACGGGGATCCCGGACGCGCCGCGCTAGGCGAAGGACTCGCGGCGGGCCGCTCGCCCCTTCGCCCCGGCCCGGCTCCCTACGGCTGCTCGATCTGCATTCCGTCGAGCTTCGCCAGCCGCACGATGAGGTCCTCGACCCGGGAGCTGTAGCCCCATTCGTTGTCGTACCAGGCGACGACTTTCGCCATGCGGCCGTCGATGACCTGGGTCAACGGGGCGTCGAAGATCGAGGAATGGGAGTTCCCGATGATGTCGCTCGAGACGATCGGATCGGTCGTGTATTCGAGGATGCCGCGCATCGGGCCATCGGCCGCCTTCTTCATGGCGGCGTTGATCGACTCGACGCTGGCGTCGCGTTCGAGTTCGACGGTGAGGTCGACGACGCTGCCGTCAGGCACGGGCACGCGCATGGCGAGCCCGTCGAGCCGCCCCTTCAGCGCCGGGATGACCTCGCCGATGGCGCGCGCGGCGCCGGTCGAAGTCGGGACGATGTTGGTCGCCGCGTTGCGCGAGCGGCGCATGTCGTCTTTGTGGGGGGCATCGATCAGACGCTGGTCGGAGGTGTAGGCGTGGATCGTGCTGAGCAGGCCGCGCTTCACGCCGAAGACGTCGTGCAGGACCTTCACGAGGGGCGCCGCGCAATTGGTCGTGCAGCTCGCGTTGCTGATGATGCGGCTGTCGCCGTTCACGACGTGGTCGTTGACGCCCATGACGAGGGTCGCTTCGAGCGGATCCTTGCACGGAACGGTCAGGATCACGCGCTTCGCGCCCGCCGCGAGATGCTGCTCGAGCTGGGCGAGCTTGCGGAAGGCGCCCGTACTCTCGACGACGTAGTCGACGCCGAGGTCCTTCCAGGGGAGCTTCGACGGATCCTTCTCCGACAGGATGAGGAAGGGATCACCGTCGATGTTCATCGTGCCCTCGACGAGCTCGGCCTTTCCCGGGTAGCGGCCGTGGATGCTGTCGAAGCGGAAGGCGTAGAGGAGCGCCGCAGGCGGGGCGATGTCGTTGATGGCGACGAGGTCGAAATGGCGCCGGAGCTTGGCGATCCGCGTGATCGTCCGTCCGATCCGGCCGAATCCGTTGATGGCGATCCTGGGAATTCTCATCCGGGCCTCCCGCATCCTTCGATGAACGATCGGTAGCCTAGGAGCCCGAACCGAGATCCGCCCGTCCGCGAGCGCGATCGGCTCGGACGGGTCGAATCCCGGTCGAGTCCGGAGCGACTGTCCTCGCGGATGCCCTGTCTGAGTCCGCGGACGGATCTCGCAAGCGGTCGACGACGCCTGCAACTCGCCGCTTCCTGTCGAGAGCGGGACCGGCAGGGGCACGCATTTCCGGATGCCGCTCCCGCGTGCGGCGAGGCCGGCTCCGGCACCGGCGCCCGCTCGAGGCTACGCCGAGCCCGGCATAGCAGGGTCGCCCGCCGCTCGCGCCGGAGCGCGCGAGACTGAGACCGGGATGTTGCTCATGCGCGGCAGTCCCGTGTACCGCTCGTAGTCGACGTCGACGGCGGAGAGCCTGCCGGTATTGGCGCCGATCGCGCGGACCTCCGCGTCGCGCTCCGGCGCGTCGCCCCAGCTATGGGTCATCGAGACGAGACCGCGGCGCAGGTTCCGGTCGCTCGCGGCGACGCCCAGGATCGAAGCCCGGGCCGAGCGGATCTCGACGAGATCGCCGTCCCGGAGACCGAGCGCCGCGAGATCATCGGGATGCAGATGAGCCGGGTTCGTCGTGCGCCCGCCCAGCTGGCCCGGCTCGTCGCAGCCGACCGAGTTGAGCACGTTCATCTGACGCCGCGAGACGAGGCGGAAGGGCCAGCTTCCGCCCGATTCGGATTCCGCGGCCGGCCCGCCCGCTCCGCGTGCGGACGAAGCGTCCGCGACGACGAGGCGTCCGATCGCCGCGAGATCGTCCATCATCACCGGGCTCGCGAGCGCGAAGCGCCCGGACCAGCCCGGATCCTTCTCCGCGACGACGACGGGCGGATCCGCAAAGATCGCGCCCCCCGGATGCGCCTTCACCGCTTCGAGCGGAATCCGCGAGCCCTTCGTGACCTGCGCGAAGAGCTCGTCCGTCGTCGGCGCCTCGCGCATGTCCATCGCCCAGCCCGCGACGCGCACGGTCCCCGAGAACGAAACGGGCTTCACCACCAGCTGGAGTCCCATCCGCTGCGCGACGCCGTAGAAGAAGCGCCAATCCTCGATCACGTCCGCGCCCGGCGGCGGCGGGACGATCGCCGGCGTGTACTGCGCCCAGGGCGCCGTCGTTCCGAATCCGACCGCGTAGTTCGAAAGGTACTCCTGACCGAGCGTGATGCCGGGCATCTCGAGCGGATGCTGGACGGCGATGACGTAGTCGGCGACGCGCGCCGTCGCCGACATCTTCGTGTCGATCTGGACGAGCAGATCGAGGGCCCGCATCGCTTCGAGCGTCTTCAGCTGATCGGGCCAGGCCGCGACGGGATTGCCGCCATGGCTGATCAGCGCCCGCACGCGTCCCTCGCCCGGCAACAGGATCTCTTCCGCGAGCGCGGCCGTCGGCATGCCCGCGGCGGTATTCGCGAGGCCGCGCACGCGCATCTTCTCGCCGAAGCCGTAGGCGTATTCCGGGGTCGGCGGCTGCACCTGCGCCTTCGCAGGCATCGGCTGGCCGAGGCAGCCGGGCTCCGCGACGCGTTCGCCGGCGCGCTGCCAGCGGCCGCAAATCGTGTTGAGGGCGCGCAGCAGGTATTCGAAGAGCGTCGTCGGGCCGGACATGTTGGGCCCGGTCCCGGCGGTCGCGACGCCGGGACCGCGGGTCGCGAAGAGCCGGGCCGCCGCGACGAGATCGGCGACGGGAACATCGGCCCGCCGCGCGACGCGCTCGGGCGTGAAGGGCGCGACGGCCTCGCGCAGACGCCCGAGTCCGTCCGCATGCTCGGCGAGGAAGGCAGCATCTTCGAGCCCCTCGTCGAGGATCGTCCGAATCATCGCCGCCACGATCGCTGCGTCTTCGCCGGGCTTCGGCTGCAGGTGGAGCGTCGCGCGGCGCGCGGTCTCGCTGCGGCGTGGATCGATCACGATCAGCGAGAGGCCGCTCTCCAGCGCGTCCGTCAGCGTCCGGCCCGGGTTGGTATGCGGAACGCCGCCCGACATCGCGACGAGCGGATTGCAGCCGATGAGCATCAGGACCCGCGCCTGCTCGAAGGGCGTCGGCGGCGCCATCCAGCCGCCGAAGAGCGCCGTCGCCACCATCTTGCCCGGCTGATCGATCGTGTTCGAGTTGAAGCCCATGCGCGAGCCGAGCGCGCGCAGGAAGGCCGAGGTCACCGCCCCGTTCGCCGCCCCCGCATTCGTCGCCATCGTCCCCGAGTAGGTCGCGATCGCGCGCGGGCCATGGGCCTCCCGGATCGCCGCGAGCCGCTCGGCGATCTCGTCCATCGCCTGCTCGACCGGGATCGGGACGAAGCGCCCATCCGCGAGCCGCTTCTGCGATTGCAGCAGACGGCGCGGGCTCTGCTGCACCGCCGCCATGTTCCGGCCCTTCACGCAGCAGAAGCCGCGGTAGAGCGGATTGTCGGGATCCCCTTCGACCGCGACGGGCCGGCCGTCCTCGACCGTCACGAGGACCCCGCAGCCCGCGTGGCAGGCGCGGCAGATCGTGTGTCGACGCTCTCGGCTCATCGGGACGCCCTCGCGACGCGCCGGGCGCGGACGCCCTGGATCGGGCGCATGCGGGGCACGCTCGATCGGGGAGGCTACCCTCGGCCGCGCATTTTGCGACGGCGCGCGCGGCGTTCGCTGCGCGCAGGACGACGGCGAAGGAGACGGCATGTCGGACTTGATCGTGACGGGCGGGAACGTGATCGACGGGACGGGCAGCGCGGCGCGGCGAGCGGACGTGCGGATCCGCGGCGGGGTGATCGTCGAGGTCGCTCCCGGTCTCGCGCCGCAGGGCGAGGTCGTCGTCGACGCGCGCGGCGCCTGTGTGACCCCCGGCTTCATCGACACGCATACCCATCTCGATCCGACGATGTTCTGGGATCCGTCCTGCGATCCGATGCCGCAGCACGGCGTCACGACCGCGCTGATCGGCAACTGCTCGCTCTCCCTCGCGCCCGTCCGGCCGCAGCATCTCGAAGAGGTGATGGACGTCTTCTGCTTCATCGAGGACATGCCGATCGAGGAGTTCCGCTCCGGCATTCCCTGGAACTGGCAGACCTGGCGCGAGTACCGCGATTCGATGAACGCGCGCGGCTCGGCGCTCAACATGGCCTCCCTGATCGGCCATTCGATGCTGCGCATCTTCGCGATGGGCGCCGACGCCTGGACGCGCGCGGCGACGCAGGCCGAGATCGAGGCGATGTGCGGCGAGCTCGCGGACGCGCTCGCGGCCGGGTGCCACGGTCTCTCGACTTCCTTCTTCGACGTCGATCGCGCGGCGCGTCCCGTTCCGAGTCGCCTCGCCGACCTCGCCGAGCTGACCGCCCTCGCCGACACCCTCGCCGCCGCCGGCCACGGCATCGTCGAATACATCCCGAACCAGACCGGCGACGATCCGCTCGGCGAGATGAAACGCATGGCCGAGCTGCTCGGCCCGCGCGGCGTGCGCTCGATCTGGAACGGCCTGCTGCATACGGACCTCAATCCCGGCCGGACGAAAGAGCTGATCGAATACACCGCGACGCTCGCGCAATACGGCGCCCCGGTCTGGCCGATCGTCTCGCCGCGGACGATCGACTTCAACGTCGACTGGGACCAGACCATGGTCTTCATGATGCTGCCGAAGGGCTGGAACCAGATCATGCTGGTCCAGGGCGCGGCGCGCGCCGAACGACTGCGCGATCCCGCCTGGCGCAAGGTCGCGCGCGAGGAATGGGACGCCGTCGACAAATCCCTCTTCCCGAATACGCGCATCGACTTCGTCCGCTTCACCTCCGTGACGCGCAAGGAGAACGACGCCTGGCTCGGCAAGAGCCTCGCAGATCTCGCCGCGGCGCGCGGCGGCCATCCCTCCGACGTCTTCGCGGACTGGATCCTCGAGAACGATCTCGAGCCCGGCGTCGTCGCGATGGGGATCGGGAACGGGAACGTCGAAGCCGTCGCCGAGATGCTGCGCGACGAGCGGACCCTCGTCAGCGCGAGCGACGCCGGCGCCCACGTCCAGATGATGTGCGCCGCCGGTGATACGACCCTCTTCCTGACCCGCCACGTCCGCGAGCGCGGCGACTTCACCCTCGAGCGCGCGATCTACGAGCTGACCGGTCGCCAGGCCGAGAGTCTCGGCTTCCCGGACCGCGGGTTCCTGAAGCCCGGGTACGCCGGGGACCTCACGGTCTTCGAGCTGGGCCGCCTCGACTGGGGCAAGGACGTCTTCGTCCGCGACCTGCCGTCGGGTGGGCGCCGGCTGCGGCGACCGGAGGGGGGCTATCGCGCGACGGCCGTAAGCGGGGTGTTGACCCAACAGAACGGCAAGCTGACCGGCGCGAATCCCGGGCGTGTGCTCGACGCAGGCGCTCGCGGACCGCGCTGAGGGCCTCCCGAGCTCCCGGCAGCCTTTCGCGTCCCGGGGGAACTCGGATCGTGACACGCGGCCGTTTCGGGCCGGGCGCGAAAAACCCCGAAGGGAATCAGGCACTTGCGGCGCTTTCGGGGCGCCGTGGTGAGGCTCGGACGCTATGCTGGCGCGCATTCGCTGAACCAATCCCACTTTGCGAG
>CAUJGH010000636.1 GCA_963169575.1 Myxococcota bacterium
GCGAAGCAGGGCCGGCGCGCCGCCGTCGAACTCGATCGCCGAGACGCGGCCGTCGGCGCGGATTTCGACGCGGGCGACGACGCGCCCCTCGACGGAACGTTTGCGCGCCATCGCCGGGTAGCGCTTGCGCGCCTCGATCCGCGCGCGGACCTCCTCGACATAGCGGGCGAGGCGGCTCGGATCGTCGTCTTCGGAGGGACGCGCGCTCGGGAGGTCGGCGGCCGGGCTCGGGCTGGGGGCTCCGGCATCGGCCGCGGTCGTGGTCGGCGGTGCCGTCTGCGAGACCGCCGCGAGTGCCTGCGTCGTCGGTTCTTCGCTCGGGGGCGCGGGCGCTTCGGTCATCGCCTCGAGGACGGGCTGCGGCTTCGGCCGTGCGCGCTCGATCTTCTCGTCGACCCGCTCGGGTCGCTCGCGCTCGCGCGGCGGCGGCGCCGCGACCGCCGGCGGCTTCGTCTCGGCGGCGGCGTCTGCGCGGGGCGGGCTCGCGAGGCGGACCCTGACACTCGCCGTCTGCGCCGGCGGACGCACGAGCGGCGTCGTCCATCGCGGGCCGGAGAGAGCGATCGCCGCGACGAAGTGCAGCGCGAGCGAAAGCGCGATGCCGATCTGGAAGGCGCGATCCGACATGCGACCTACTTCGTCAGGATCAGCCGGTTGTTGCGGGTCACGCGCAGCGTGTAGACCTCGCCTTCGTGCTCGATCAGCAGGATGCCGCGCGGTCCGAGGACCTCGCTCGCGCGCACGCGGCGCAGGGATTTCGGGCTGTCGTCGGCGCCGGCTCCGGCGTCGGTGCGTGTCTTCATCTCGTCTTCTCCCGTCGTTTCGATGTTCGGCATCGGAGCGGCGCCCGCCGACCGCTCGTCGCCCGGTGTGCTGCGGTCTGCAGCCGATCCGCCTGCAGCGTCGGCGTCACGCCGCGACATGGGGGGCTTCCTCGGCGTTCGCCGCCTTTCGACCACCGACCGGACGGCGCCGGCTCGCGATCGCGAGCAGCGCACTGCCCGCCGCGAGCGGGAGGCCGGCGGCGGGCTCGGGCAGCTCCGTGCGCAGGATCAGCTGGGGCATGAGGGAAGGATCGGCGGACGACTCGAGCGAGTGCATGCCGATGACCCGCTCGGTCGCGTTCGTCAGCGCGATGCCGTGGTTCGGGGTCTGTCCGGTGATCCAGGCGAGCGCGATGGGCGTCGCATCGCAGAGGATGGCGCCGAAGTCGACGATACCGGGGACCGTATCGAACGGCTCGTCGACGTCGGGGCGGTTCAACCAGGTCAGCGTCGTCTGGTTCCAGGGCTCGAGGATTTCGCGGCAGGCGATCTCTCCGGAATCGATCGATGGTTCGCCGAATCCGGTGAAGTCGAACGCGTAGGTCACGAGCAGCGATGCTTCGACCAGGACGTGGCCCGCCGGCAGATCGGCCTGCTCGACGTCGAAGGCGAGGAAAGTCTCGAAGTCGTGGGGCGTCGAATTCTCGTCGAAGGACTCGAAGGCGTAGAGCGTCGGGTTGTTGAAGCGGACGAGGCTCGGGATGAAGGAGTAGGGCGCGGTATCCGCGGTCGCTGGCACGATGAGGATGTCGGCATTCGCGGGAGCGACGGGCGCAAGCGAGCTCGCAACGAGACCGCCGACGAGCAGGAGCGTTCGGTGCGACGCGAATGCTTCGAACGGAGCGGGCGAGCCGGTCGCAGATCCGACGCGGCAAAGGAAACGAGCGAGGCGAGCGGCGAAGGTCATGGGATCTCCCTTTCAGGGGTAGCGGCCGCGGAGGCCGATCAGGAAGGCGCGTCCACGGACGACGTAGGAATCGATCACGCGGTTGTCGGTCACGTTCTGCACGTCGGCGAAGAGCTCGAGGCGATGGCCGAGCCAACGCTCGAGCGGCTGTCGCAGGCGCAGATCGAGCTCGAAGGACGTGTTGGACTTCTCCGGCGTCGTGAAGCCGGCGAGGCCGGTTCCACTGCGTTCGATGAGCGCGCGGCTCCGCCATTGGCCGCGGGCGGTCAGCGAGGTCTGGATGCGGGGCGCGATCAGCGTGAGGACGCCATTGGCGATGTGCCGGGGGGCGTCGGGGAGCTCGTCGATCTCGAGGTCCGTGTCGTCGAGGCGCGTTCGATTCCAGGTGTATCCGAGCTGGAGCCGCAGGAGCTCGTGCGGTCGGAGGTCGAGGCGGGTCTCGATGCCGTACGACACGAGGTCGTCGAGATTGGATTTCTCGAAGACCTGGCCGTTGACGGGCGTGACGCGGTCGCTGCACCAGATCAGGATGCCGAGGTTGCAGAGCGTGGGGTTGGCGGGAATGACCTCTTCGCCGATCTGGATCTCCTGGCCGAGGTAGGTGGAGCGAATGAGATCCGACGTCTCGCTGTAGAAGCCCGTCAGGGACAGGGAGAGCCAGCGCGTCGGATTGGTCTCGATCCCGGTGCGAAGGGCCAGGGCTTTTTCGGGTGCGAGATCGCGATTGCCGGCGAGGAAGTAGGCCCCGCCCTGTTGCGGCGCGGGCGGCTGGTAGAGCTCGCGGAGCGCGGGATATCGAATCGCGCGACCGGCGGAGAGTCGGAGCTTGACGGCCCGGTCGTCGCCCCAGCGCAAGGGAGTCAGCAGGATCGCCGCCTGGGGGAGCCATGCGGGCGCGAATCGCGAGTGGACCTCACGCCGGATGCCGATTTCGGTCGAGAGCCAGCTCGCGAACTCCGATTCGACGACCCCGAAGAAACCGCCCCGATAGCTGCGCTCATCGGCGTCGCCGGGCTCGAGATCGATGCCGTCCGGAAAGCGGCTTTCCTGGAGGTCGATGCCCGGCGAGGACAGGTCTGCGCCGAGGGAGACGATGTGGGTCGTCGCTCCGAGCTCGAACAGGCGCTCGCCGCGCAGCTCGAGCCGCGCGAGGTCGTCGACGAGCTCGAACTCGCGACCCACGCTCGTGTCGAAGGTCTCGCGCGAGTACGTGAGGGTCGACGAGAGGGAAGTGGCTTCGTCCAGCACGAGCTCGCCCTGCTGGGAGAAGAGCCAGCGTTGATTCTCCCGGCGCGCCGTGACCGGCCCGTCATCGAGCGCGTAGGCCTCGTCGCGAATGCGGTAGCCGAGACGCGTCTTGAGCGTGAGCGGCGCGCGAGGTCGCGCGACGATCGTCCCGTAGAGATCGTGCGTCCGATAGAGCGATCCCTCGCCGAAGGGCGAGCCGAGGCCGTCGTCGAAGTCGGTGCTCTCCGGGTCGGGGGTCTCGAAGCCGCTGGTCTGGTTGTAGTCGTAGGTCAGGTTGCCGCCGAGTGCGGCATCGCCGTAGCCGACGGTCAGCTCGCCCGACACGCGCTCCTGATCGCCGTTCGCGATCAGCGCTTCGACCGTCGGGCCGTCGGTCGGCGGATCCCTGGTGATGATGTTGATGACGCCGCCGGCGGCACGTGCGGTATATCGCAGCGCCTGGGGGCCGCGCAGGATCTCGATCCGGTCGATGTTGGCGAAGAGGAGATCGCCCAGGTCGATCGTCTGATCGTTCTCGCCCGCATAACGTTGCCCGTTGACGAGCAGCTCCGTGAACTCGGGCGGCAGGCCGTCGATGCGCACGGCGCCGCGCTGGCCTTGTACCTGACTCGAGATCCGGATCCCGGGGATGGCCTCGAGCGCCTCGATCGCGTCGAGTGCCGGAAGATCGGCGAGCGTTTCGGCGTCGAGGATCTCGGTCTCGACCGGCGTGTCCTGGTAGATCTCGGCGGGGCGAACGCGATGGTCTTCGATCGCGATCGCCTCGGCGCGGACCGGCTTCGCAGCGTCGTCTGCGCTCGCGGCGGCGGCCGGGCTCAGGAATGCGAATGCGATCGCCAGAGTGGAGGCGAGTCGGTGCGGGCGGCTCCGAAGGGCCTGGCTGCGTGAGCCGCCCGATCGGCGCGAATTTCGAAATAGAAACGAGCGCAACGGTGGACCCCTCGGGCCGATTCAGGCGGCCTTCGATGGCGTCCGGGTCCTCCTGGCTGGCGGGCTCGGGCTTGCTGGAGCGGGCGGGACGCGGAAATCACAGTACTGAACTTGAAAATCGTTTTCAATATGCTTTGATTGGGCCGTTCCGCCAGCCAGAGCCCCCGCTCGAGCCAGCGCGCGCCGTCCGACCGAGAGGTCGCCCCCGGCGCCTTCCGCTTCCGGCTCGACGTGCTGCGCTCCACCCCGGACGAAGTCGTCGCGCCCCTGCCAACGAGGCCGCGACATGACTGCCCCGAGCTCCCCCCGCCCCGCGCTCGCGCCGCGCGACATCCAGGCCGCAGCCGCGCCGAGCGACTGGGACGCGGCGCGCTTCTTCGATCTGCTTCAGCAGCTCGGCAAGCTGCGCGTCATCTCGGTCTGCGGACCGAGCGTCTTCGAATCGATCTGTGTCGCCGGTCCCTACGACATCGCTGGGGGCTTCCTCAACATGGTGACCGACGCCTTCCATTGGCACGTCGCGGTCGGCCGCCTGCGTCATCTGCAGTCCCACGACACGACCCACGGCCGCTCGGGCCGCAACGTCCTCTTCTTCGAGCTCCGCGAGCAGGCGGGCGATGCGCCATTCCTTCGCATCTATGTGTACAGAGCGCCGGGTGCCGAATTCGAGCCCGCGATCGCGAACGCCTTCGCCCGCGCCCATGAAGAGCTGAAGCAGGGCGCAGCCCTCGTCTCTGGAGAAGCCCGATGATCCGCGCACAGTCCCTGCTCGCCCCGATCGTGCTGGCTGCACTCTGCCTCGAGCTGTTATTCGCGACGACGGCGCGATCGGATTCGGCGATCGCCGCTTCGGCCGCGTCGGCTGTGTCGGCGGCGCAGGCCGAGCCGGCTGGCGAGCCCGCTCCTGGCAGCGCCGTATCCCCGCCGCGCCCCTCCGAAGCAGCCCCGATCCGCGTCGCCGCGCTCCTTCCCTGGGTCGCGGACGCCGTCGCTGCCTCGGGCGACGAAGCCGCGGTCGTCGCCGGCGTGCGCCGATCGCTCCACGAGCCCCTCCCGGCCGGCCTCGTCGACCTCGGCAATCCGCACTCGCCGAGTCTCGAGCGCCTGGTCGATGTCCAGCCCGATCTCGTCGTCGCCGACCGAGCGATCCATGCGCGCTTGACGCCCCAGATCGAGAAGCTCGGCGCGAAGGTCCTGCTGCTCGGAACCGACAGCGTCGCCGAGACGCTCGCATCGCTCGATGCGCTCTCCGCGGCGATCGGCCGGCCCGTGCTCCTCGAAGCGCGCATCGCAGAAGTCCGCGCCGGAATCGCCGCGCTCGCGGATCGATCGGACGCCTCCGTCGTCGCGCTCTTCGGCGCGCCCGGCTCGTTCTACGTCCTGACCGAGCGCGCCTGGCTCGGCGATCTCGCCCGGCATGTCGGCCTCGACCTCGCGCTCGCCGCGACCGGCGACGAGCGCCTGCCGGGCCTCGTCGCGGTTTCGGACGAAGCGATGGCGATGGTGCATCCCGATCTCGTCCTGCTCGTCGCCCACGGCGATCCGGCGCGGATCCGCGCGGATCTCGAGCGGCGGACGGCGGCGGGCGGCGCCTGGTCGGGCCTCGCCGGCGCGCGCCTCGGCATCCATGTCCTCGATCCGAACCTCTTCAGCGCGAATCCCGGCCTCGGGATCGTGCGCGCGGCCGAGGCGCTCGTCGCCCTCGCGCCGGCAGGACCCGAGACGTGAACACCCTCGTCTGGCAGATCCGCAGCCGCGCCGCGCTGGTCCTCGAGCCCGCGCTCGCCTGGACCCTCGTCTTCGCGCTCGGCCTCGCTGCGGCAGCGCTGCTCGCTGCGAGTCAGGGCGCCGTGGAGCTGCGGATCGCGGATCTGTTCGGCGCGCTGGGCGATGCGAGTCATCCGCTCCACCGCGTGCTCTGGGACGTGCGCCTGCCGCGCGCGGCCTGCGCGGCGCTGGTCGGCATGGATCTCGCGCTGGCGGGGGCGCTGCTCCAGACCTCCGTGCGCAATCCGCTCGCCGATCCCGGCGTGCTCGGCGTGACGGCGGGGGCGGGCGTCGGCGCGCTGGTCGTGATCCTCTTCTTTCCGGGTTCTTCGCAGCTCGCGCCCTGGGCGGCGTTCGCCGGGGGGCTCGCGACGATCGGGATCATCGTCGCGCTCGTCTGGCTGAAGGCGGGCCAGACGGGCGCGCTGCGCATCGTGCTGACCGGCGTCTCGCTGCAGGCGATCCTCTTCGCCGTCATCGCGCTCCTGACCTTCGCCTTCGCCGATCGCGCGCCGGCCTTTGCGGCGTTCATGGTCGGCTCGCTGAACGGGACCGGCTGGTCGGATGCGGGACGCACGCTCTGGCCGAGCCTGATCGGCCTCGCCGGCATCGGGTTCGGGCTGCGCACGCTCAACGTCCTGCTGCTCGACGACGGCGCGGCGGGCGGCCTCGGCGTCTCCGTCCTGCGCGCGCGTTTTCTCGCGGCCTGTCTCGCGGCGCTGCTCACGGCGGCGGCCGTCAGCGCCGCGGGCCTCGTCGGCTTCGTCGGCCTCGTCGTCCCGAATGGCTTGCGACTGCTCGTCGGGCCGGAGCACGCCGCGCTGCTGCCCGTGACGGCCCTCGGCGGCGCAGCGCTCGTGCTGCTCGCGGACACGGCGGCGCGAACCCTGCTCGCGCCCCTCGAGCTCCCGGTCGGCGCGCTGCTCGCGCTGGTCGGCGGGCCCTATTTCCTCTTCATCCTGTGGAAGAAGCTGCCGTGACGATCTCCCTCGAAGCGAAGCGCCTGCACGTTCGTCATCCCGGCATCGACCGCGATGCCCTGCGCGACGTCTCGCTCGAGGTCGTGAACGGCGAGATCCTGGCGCTCGTCGGGCCGAACGGCTCGGGCAAATCGACGCTGCTGCGCACGCTCGGGCGGGAGCTCGACCCGCGCGGCGGCGCGGTCCTGCTCGAGGGCAAGGCGATCTCGTCCTACCCGCGCCGCTGGCTCGCGCGCCGGATGGCGCGGCTGCCCCAGGATCCCGCCGGGCCCGAGGGCTTCAGCGTCGAGAATCTCGTCCGCACCGGTCGCCATCCGCATCTGTCGTATTTCGCGTCCTACGACGCGAACGACGAAGCCGTCGTCGCCGACGTGCTCGAGGCCGTCGAGCTGGCCGATTATCGCGAGCGCCCGCTCGCCTCGCTCTCGGGCGGCGAACGGCGCCGCGCCTGGATCGCGATGGCGCTCGCCCAGGAGCCCGAGTTCCTGCTCCTCGACGAGCCGACCGCGGCCCTCGATCTGCGCCATCAATTCGAGCTGCTCGATCTGCTGCGCCGCCTCAATCGCGAGCGCCGCACGACCATCGTGCTCTCGCTCCACGATCTCGAACATGCCGCCCACGTCGCCGATCGCGTCGCCGTCCTGTGTCGCGGGCGGCTCTACGCCGCGGGCAGACCCTGCGCCGTCCTGACGGAGGAGACGCTGCTCGACGTCTTCCGCGTCACGACGCGGATCCAGATCGAAGGCGACACGCTTTCCCTGCGCGTGCTCGGCCCCGGAGATCCGATCCGCAGTTTCTGAGTCCTCGACGACGAAGATCGCGGGCCCGGCCCGCTGGAACACGAAGGAACCGAACGATGAAATCCGCTGCCAAGCCGCTCCCGAAGGAATTCCTCTCCTGGCAGATCGCCCTGCGCCACCACACGATGGTCGCCCGCAAGGGTGCGCCGCACATCGGCGTCGTCCCGATCGTCTGCGTGAAGCGTCCCGGCGCCCATCTCGGCGTCGTGATGCACAACATCGTCTGCGGCCTGCTGCCCGCCGAGCGGCTGCTCGAGGCCAAGACCCGCGAGTTCCGCGAGCTCTACGAGGCGCACATCCAGAACGGATCCCGCGCCGTCTACGACGCCGGCCTCGAGTACCTGCTCGACTACTACGCCTCGGCCGACGCCTTCGACGCCGGGAGCATCACTTCGATGGTCCCCGAGGACGGGCCGCTCGTCGATGCGCTCCGGGCGGAGCCGCGCTGCTCGCTCGTCTTCAACGTCTTCGATACCGACGCGCCCGACCGGCTCGGCAACCCGCGCT
>CAUJGH010000637.1 GCA_963169575.1 Myxococcota bacterium
GCCGAGCGCCGCGATCCGCGCCTCGATCATCGCCCGCATCTCGCCGTCCCCCGCGAGCACGAGCCGCGCGCGCGGATCGCGATCTGCGACGCGGGCGAACGCCTCGAGCAGCAGCAGCTGTCCCTTCTGCGCGCACAGCCGTCCGACGCAGACGAAGGTGCGCTCGGCGCCGGCTTCGATCGGCGTCGCCTCGAAGAACGACTCGTCGACCGTGCAGCGCACGACGTGGATCTTCCGCCAATCGTCGAGGGCGACCCAGCGGCGGAGCTGGGCGCCGGTATAGGCACTGATCGCGACGGTAAAGCGCGAGTCGGCGACCTTGCTCGCGAGCTCGAACCCGCGCGGATCGTCGAATTCGTCGGGTCCGTGGACCGTCATGCTGAAGCCCGGCCCGCCGAGGCGCTGCATGATCTGCGCGACGCTGACGCCATTGCGAGCGAAATGGACGTGGACGTGCTCGACCGAAGCCGCCTGCAGGCGCTCGAGGAAGGCGGTCGCCTCGACGAGATAGGCGAGGCGCTGGACGAGCCCCGGGCCCGGTCGAACCAGCGACAGCCCCACCCGCCAGAACTCCCCGGCGATCGCCAGAGGCCGCCTCGCCGCGGTTCGCAGGAAGGCGAGCGCCACCGACGTGCGCGCAAAGGCGAAGAACGTCTCCGTCCGATCGCGCTCGGACCGATCCGCGGGATCGGCGATGCCCGAGTCCGCCGGCCGCACGGAGAGCCGGAGGATCTCGTGACCGCGGGCCTCGAGGCCCTGGATCTCCCGGCGAATGAAGGTATGGCTCACCTTCGGATACTGCCCGGTCAGATAGGCGATCTTCATGAAGCGGCCCGCAGTCGCTCGCCCGAAAGGCGCCCCGCGATCACGGGCATGGAGAGGATCTCGACGCCGGGATCCGCCTTCAGGCGGCGAACGAAGGCGCGCAGCCAGGCGAGCTTCTCGGGCCGATCGCAGCAGGCGTGGTGGAGCATGACGCCGACGATCGCAAGCCGCCGACGACAGCGCTCGAACTCCTGCCAGAGCCGCGCGTCGTCCTTCTCGATGCGCTCGCCGGCGGCGTCCTTGTCCTCGTCGACGTCGATGCAGACGGAGAGCTCGGAGAGGGCGGAACCCGCGACGCGGCCGCCGTGGTAGGAGACCCGCTTGCCGAGGAATCCGACGCGCCCGAGCCGGGCGCCGATGCCGTAGTAGATCTGCGAGAAGGGATCCGTCTTCACGCCCGCCGACAGCCATTGGAAGCCGGTCGCTTCGAGCGCCTGGATCGTCGCGTCGTCGTATTTGTGGCACGGCGGGGTGAACAGCGTCGGGTCGAATGCGGGGCCGAGCAGCTCTTCGAGGCGACGACGTCCCGCGGCGATCTCGGCCAGCTGCTCGGCGAGGGGCCGCCCACCGGCGAACTCGCTGTAGACCCGCTCCGCGCCGAGCATCTGTTCGTGGCGATGGCCGTGCTGGTTCAGGTGGACGAGCGCGGGATGACGAACCTGGATCTCGCACAGCGCCCTTGCGGCCTCGGCATCGAGGAACGCCGGCACGACCTGGTAGCTGCACGGCACGCCTTCTTCGACGAGCAGCTCGATCACGTCGCGGAGGGCTGGCGTCATGCGACCGACGTCGTCGTCGCGAAAGAAGACCGTGGTGGACGTCATCGACAAACACGGCCCCCCATCGCCGTCCCATCGGTCCGGTCGGGGGTCCACTGGAGCCCTGCCGACCCGAGGCTCGGGTATGATACGCGGCCCGCCGATGGAGCCCGCATGGGAATCGAGATCGTTCCGTACGCGCCCGAGCATGTCGACGGGGTCGTCGCGCTCAATGGGCGCTTGCGCGCCGGTGGGTTCGGCGTCGGCTGGTACGAAACCTGCGAAGATGCCTGGCTGCCGCGCCGCCCGGGCATCCCCGTCTGGCGCGAACATTTCGTCGCCGTCGAGAACGGACAGCAGATCCGCGGCGCCTACGCGCTCAAGCCCCAGCCCTGGTGGATCAAGGACCGCTTCCTGACGGTCGCCGATTGGCAGGGCCCCGTGTCGGAGGGAATCGTCGACGCGCGCCATGCCCCGCTCGGCCTGCGCTTCTTCCGGGATATGCAGAAGCGCCAGCCGCTGCTCTACAGCTGGGGCCACGGCGGCGAAGAAGCGCGCATGCTCCAGCTGCTGCGCTCGATGAAATGGCATTTCCATTCGACCCCATTCTGCCTGCGAGTCGTCCGCCCGCTGCCCTTCCTGCGCGAGAGCACCTATCTGCGGACCACGCCCGGCCGTCGCTTCGCCCTCGATCTGCTCGCGATGACGGGCGTCGGCTGGCTGGGGCTGAAGACGCTGTTCGGTGCCCTCTCCCTGCGCGGTGCGGCGATCGGGCGTCCCCCGCGGCGGACGCTCGAGGTCTCGACGTTCGATGCCTTCGAGGCCTGGGCCGACAAGCTCTGGGCGGAGTGCCTTCCCGCCTATCAGGCGATCGGCCTCCGTGATGCGGTGACGATGAACGCGCTCCTGCCCCAGGGAGGATGGCCGCCCGGAATCCGCCTCCGTGTCGAGAGCGGCGGGCGAACGCTGGGTTGGGCGGTCGTCATGGACCGGGCGCTGCGAAGCGATCCGCGCTTCGGCAGCATGCGGGTCGGCAGCGTGATCGATTGCCTCGCCCTGCCCGAGCACGCGAGCGCCGTGATCCGGGCGGCGACCGATTTCCTGCTGGGGCGCGGCGTCGACCTGATCGGCTCGAATCAGGCGCATCCGGCCTGGGTGCGCGCCTTCGAGGCGAACGGCTTCCTCGCCCTGCCGAATCGACGTTATTTCGCGATCTCGCCGGGGCTCCACGAAGCGCTCTCGCCGATCGAGAGCGTCGGCCAGGGCCTCCACCTGACGAATCTCGACGGCCACGGCCCGCACGGATTCTGAGCCGCGCGCGCCGGATC
>CAUJGH010000638.1 GCA_963169575.1 Myxococcota bacterium
CAAGCGCAACAACTGCGGCAAGGCCCTCGCGATTGCCCGCATCGCCCGCGACATGCACAGCGGCAACAGCATCTCCGACGAGTTCCACGTCATCCGCCACTGCATGAATCTCGAGTCCGTGAACACCTACGAAGGCACGCACGACATCCACGCGCTGATTCTCGGCCGCGCGCAGACGGGCATTCCGGCGTTCAGCTGAAGCGCAGCGCCCCTCCCCGACAGCCCCCGACAGCCCCCCGACCCGCCTCGGCGCTCCCCCCAGCTCGACGCCCGTCCCTCCTCCGGCCGCCGCTCAGCGGCGAATCCGTCTCCCTCGGATTCGTCCGCTGCAGTGTCGGCCGATGGCACGGCCACCGCGACGCCTAGTAGTGCCAAGGGAAACGTCTGAAATTTCGGGGCCGCTTCTCGAGGAACGCATCACGACCTTCTTCCGCTTCTTCAGTCATGTAGGCGAGGCGCGTCGCCTCGCCCGCGAAGACCTGCTGCCCGACGAGTCCGTCGTCGATCAGGTTCAGCGCGAACTTCGCCATCCGCTGCGCCGTCGGGCTCTTCGTGTTGATCTCGGCCGCCCATTCGAGGGCCGTCGTCTCGAGCTCCGCATGGGGCACGACGGCGTTCACCATCCCCATCGCCTTCGCCTCCTCCGCGCTGTAGCTGCGCCCGAGGAAGAAGATCTCACGCGCGAACTTCTGGCCGACCTGACGCGCGAGATAGGCGGAGCCGAAGCCGCCGTCGAAGCTCGCGACGTCGGTATCGGTCTGCTTGAAGACGGCGTGCTCGCGAGAGGCGAGCGTGAGATCGCAGGTGACGTGGAGGCTGTGGCCGCCACCGACCGCCCAGCCCGGGACGACGGCGATCACGATCTTGGGCATGAAGCGGATCGCGCGCTGGATCTCGAGGATGTGGAGGCGTCCGGTCCGGCCCGGATCGATCGACGCGGCGGTCTCGCCCTCGGCGTATTTGTAGCCGTCGCGGCCGCGGATGCGCTGATCGCCGCCGCTGCAGAAGGCCCAGCCGCCGTCGCGCGGCGACGGACCGTTGCCCGTCAGCAGGATGCAGCCGACGTCGGTCGTGCGTCGGGCATGGTCGAGGACGCGATCGAGCTCGTCGACGGTCTGGGGGCGAAAGGCGTTGCGGACCTCGGGGCGGTCGAAGGCGATGCGGACGGTGCCCTGGTCGATGGCACGGTGATAGGTGATGTCCGAGAGCTCGAAGCCCGGGACCTCGCGCCAGCGGCTCGGATCGAAGAGGGGCGAGATCGGCTTCGGGGACGTCTTCGGGGGCATGCGCGGCGAACCTCCAGGGCGGTGGCGGCCGAGAATAGCCGGCCGTCTCCGATCCGCGGCGCGCGCCGGCTGCGCTTTCGCCCGCGCTATCGTGCGCCGCCCGAATGGCGAAGGGAGTACGCGAAGCCGTGGAGGAATCCGAGAGCCCCGCCCCGCTCGATGTCGAGACGATCGGGGAGAAGCTGCCCCTGCTCGAAGGCCTCCGGACCGCGCGCGCGATCCGGCGCCTGCGCCCGGATCCGGTGCCGCGCGCCTTGATCCGCAAGGTCTGCGAGGCGGGGACCTTCGCGCCCTCCGGCGGCAACCGGCAGCCGTGGGTCTTCGTGGCGGTCGACGACGCCGAGAAGCGCCGCTGGATCGCCGAGCGCTACCGCCCGATCTTCCAGGACTACATCCGCGAGCCCCTCGCGCGAGCGAAACGCGACGGCTTCCCCGAACGCCTGCGCCGCAACATGGAGGCCGCGCTCCATCTCGCCGAGCATCTGCACGAAGCGCCCGTGCTGCTCTTCGTGGCGGCTGGCTCCGCCGCGGCGAGCCGCAGCTCCAGGCGCTCTATCCCTGCGCGCAGAACGTGCTGCTCGCCTGCCGCGCCGTCGGCCTCGGCGCTTCGTTCACGACGCTCCACCGTGCCTTCGGCGAAGAATGCGACCGCATGCTCGGGCTGCCGCCCGAGATCCCGTCCGCCGTCCTGATTCCGATCGGCTGGCCGCTCGGCAAGCACGGCGTCCCGCCCCGGGAGCCCGTCGACGGGAAGCTCTTCTGGAATGCGTTCGACGGCAGGGCGGTCGCGGCGAAGCGGCCGATCCGCTGAAAGCGGCTCGCCGACGCCGATTCGCGGCGGTCGCCGCCGAGCGAACCTGCGAGTCCGCTTCCGCGCGTTGCCCGGCCCGGCCCCGCGGCCTAGCGTTGGCAGGCTCGTTTTCGCGCCGTACGGCGCATCCGGAGGATCCCCATGGCCCGCGAAGTCGTCGTCGTCGAAGCCGTCCGCAGTCCCCTCGGCAAGCGCGGAGGCCAGCTCGCCGCGATGCATTCGATCGATCTGCTCGGCCGCGTCCAGAGCGAGGTCCTGCGCAGGGCGGGCGTCGATCCGCGCGAGATCGGCCAGGTCGTCGGCGGCTGCGTCGGACAGGTGGGCATGCAGACGATGAACGTGACCCGCAATGCCTGGCTCGCCCAGGGCCTGCCGCTCGAGGTCGCCGCGACGACGGTCGACGCGCAATGCGGCTCCTCCCAGCAGGCGACCAACCTCGCCTACGCCCTCGTGGCTTCGGGCGTCGTCGACGCCGCGATCGGCTGCGGCGTCGAGCTGATGAGCCAGGTCCCGATGGGCTCGACCATCCCGCGCGATCCCTTCGTCGGAAAGCCCGTCAACAAGAGCTATTGGGAGCACCACGAGCTGACGTCCCAGTTCGAAGGCGCCGAACGCATCGCGAAGCAGTGGGGCATCACGCGGGAGGAGACCGACGCCTTCGGCCTGCGCTCCCAGGAGCGCGCCGCGAAGGCCTGGAGCGAGGGGCGCTTCGATTCGCAGATCGCTCCGATCGACGCGCCGACCGGCATCGTCGACGGCAAGCCCACGAAGGAGACCCAACACGTCCTGCGCGACGGCGGCCTGCGCGCCACGACCCTCGAGGCGCTCGCCGGCCTCAAGACGAACCTGCCGAACGGAGTCCATACGGCCGGCTCTTCCTCGCAGATCTCCGACGGCGCCGGCGCCGTGCTCCTGATGACGCGCGAGAAGGCGAGCGCGCTCGGGCTGCGCCCCCGAGCGACGATCGTGGCGAGCGGGCTCGTCGGTTCGGATCCCGTCCTGATGCTGACGGGTCCGATCGAGGCAACGCGCAAGCTGTTGAAGGATACGGGCCTCTCGATCGCCGACATCGACGTCACCGAGATCAACGAGGCCTTCGCCTCCGTCGTGCTCGCCTGGGAGCGCGAGCTGAAGCCCGATCCCGAGACCGTGAACCCGAACGGCGGCGCGATCGCTCTCGGTCATCCGCTCGGCGGAACGGGGGCCATCCTGCTGACGAAGGCGCTGCACGAGCTCGAGCGGACGAACAAACGGCACGCCCTCGTCACGATGTGCTGCGGCGGCGGCCTCGGGACGGGCACGATCCTGCGCCGCGAATAGCACGGCGCCCGGCCACGCCTTCAGACGAGCTCGATCCGGACGCCTGCGAGCTCGAACCGCTCGCCGCGCCGCGCGGGATCGCTCGCGGCGAGCCGGACCTCGGCGAGGCCTTCGCTCGCCTCGCCCGCCGCGCCTGCGCGGAACGTGATCGCCCCGCGATCGAGCACGATCCGCCCGTCGCTCGCGAGCGGCCGGCCCAGGACTTCCGACCAGCGCCGCGCGAGCCGCGCGGGATCCGGACTGCGAAGCCCGATGCCGACCAGCCCCGAGACGACCTCGTTCGAGACGAAGTCCCGCCAATGCGGCCCCGCGCCGACCCAGGAATCCGGCGGATCCGGCTCGTCGAACGAGATCATGAGGCCGCCCGTATCCGCGGGATGCAGATGGATGCCCGCCCAGTCCTGACCATCGGCGCTACCGCGGGTCTCCTGATCCAGGACGATCCGGATGCCGAGCGACTGCACGCGGGCGCGATGGGCCGCGAGCGCGCGGGTCTGCAGGATCACCATGTACCCGCCGTCGCCCTGGCGCTCGAGGTGGCGACCGCCCGGGGTGTCGGGGCGCGTAGGCGCGAGGATCTCGAAGAAGGTCTCTCCCATCGGCAGCACGATGTTCTCGAGTCCCCAGGTCGCGACGCTCGGATCGCGGA
This sequence comes from Myxococcota bacterium, assembly GCA_963169575.1. Lineage (GTDB taxonomy): Bacteria > Myxococcota_A > UBA9160 > UBA9160 > UBA4427 > UBA4427. The sequence continues at coordinate 4,067 of CAUJGH010000638.1, forward strand.
AGGCGACGCGCAGCCCGAGGCGCTCGGCGAACTCGCGTTCGGCGAGCGCGAGATCGCGGACGATGAGGGTGATCTGCAGGAGTGCGAGGGAGACGGGCGCGGGCCCGGCCCACTGTTCTGCCGGTCCTGGCCGCTCGCCGGTCGAATCGACCATTCTCTTCGCTCCTCCCGTCGCAGATCGAGCGCTAGCGTGACCCGGCGACGAGCCGCTCGGACACGCGCAGACAAAGGAAGCAGACCTTGAACGATCCCACCCCCCTCGAAACCGTCCGCTACGAAGTCCGCGACGCCATCGCCCACGTGACCTTGAATCGCCCGGACGCGCGCAATGCGCTCTCGGCCCAGCTGATGCGCGAGCTGACCGTCGCCTTCGAACGCGCCGGCGCGGCCCCCGAAGTCCGGGTCGTGATCCTGACCGGTGCGGGCAAGGCTTTCTGCGCCGGCGTCGATCTCAAGGAGCCGGCGAGCGCGTCGGGCGAGGCGGTCGCCCCCGGCGAGCGGCCCGCCGCCTGGCGCGCGATGGAGACCTGCCGCCGCCCGATCATCGGTGCGATCAACGGCGCCGCGATCACGGGCGGGTTCGAGCTCGCCCTCGCCTGCGACGTCCTCATCGCCTCGACGAACGCGCGCTTCGCGGATACACACGCCCGCGTCGGCGTCATCCCCGGCGCCGGTCTCTCCCAGCGTCTGTCGCGGGCGCTCGGGATCTACCGTGCCAAATACCTCGCGCTGACCGGGAACTTCCTGTCGGCGCAGCAGGCGTACGAATGGGGTCTCGTCTCCCACGTGGTCCCGCCCGAGCAGCTCGACGAAACGGCCCTCGCCATCGCGCGGGACATGCTCTCGGTCCAGCCCCACATGCTCGAGCCCTACAAGGCGCTGATCGACGAGG
>CAUJGH010000639.1 GCA_963169575.1 Myxococcota bacterium
CCGCCGGTCCCGATCAGATGGACGTCGGGCCGATCGGCCCGGATCCGCTCGACCCAACCCGCCATCTCCCGACCCGCGAGCGCAAAATCGACCATGACGCTGCGGACCCGCGGCTCGGCCTCGAGCAGTCGGAGCGCGCTCTTCAGATCGTCGCTCGGATAGCAGAGCGCCCCTGCGCGCTCGATCTGCGCGACGAGCAGTCGCCGAACGACCCCGTCGCGCTCGATCACCACGACGGGCCCCCGATCGACGAGCGTCCGTTTGAGCGATCCACCGCGTTCGTCGAGCAGGATCCGGATCCGCGCATCACCGCGGCGCTGCTCTTCCTCCCGCGGACACACGACCACCATGTACCCCGCGCGCCCGGCCCGCCGACGCGAACGCACGAGCCAGTCCTGAGCGCCCTGCCCTCGCGGCCGCACCGCGACCCAATCCCCGACCGCGGCCTCGAGCGAGGCGAGCGCATCGCCCTCGATGATGTCCGCGAGATGGGCCGGCGAAAGCGAGATCCGCGAGGCCGCGAAGAGCTGCCGCGCCCGCGGCGAGGCGAACTGGATGGCGCCACTCGCGTCGACGACGATCGCCGCGATGCCGGGCGGGAGGTCCGCGCCGTCGCTCGGGCGCGCGAGCGCGCTCGAGACCGCGTCGTCGAGATCCTGCAGATCGAAGGGCTTCTCGAGCAGACGCGCGATCCCGCAGCGATCCGATTCCTCGAGCAGATCCCGCGACGGGAAGCCCGTGATGAGGATCGTATTCAGACGGGGAAGAACCGCCCGGAAGACGGCCGAGACATGCAGGCCATGGATGTGGTTCTTCAACATCCAGTCGGCGACGAGCACGTCGGGCGCGGCATCGAGACCGATCTCGAGCGCTTCGTAGCCGGACGCCGCGGCGATCACGTCGTGGCCCTGACGCGTCAGGAAGCTCGAGAGCGTCTCTCGCAGCACGTCCTCGTCTTCCACGATCAGAACCGTCGCCATCGGCCGCTCCCCGCACTGCCGGAACATCGAGGATGACCGAGCGGCGCGGGCTGATTATATTTGCGCCGCCTCCGATTCACAGTGACCCATGAGCCAAATCATCGATTCGAACCCCGGTGGGGCCGCGAGCCGGACGGGCTGCCTGCTTATCAACCTCGGCCCGCCGCTGGCGCCGACTGCGTCCGCGGTCCGCCGATATCTGCGGGAATTCCTGGGCGATCGTCGGGTCTTGACCTTGCCCGCGCCGCTGCGATGGGCGCTGCTCGAGCTCGTGATCCTGCCCTTCCGGCCCCGCCGGACCGCCGCTGCCTATCGCGCGGTCTGGACGCCGCAGGGATCGCCGTTGATGGTGCATTCCGTCTCGCTCCGCGAGGGCGTCGCCCGGGCCCTCGGCGAGGGATTCCGGGTCGAGCTCGCCATGCGCTACGGCCAGCCTTCGATCGCGTCCGGGCTCGAGGCCCTCGATCGCGCGGGGGTCGATCGGATCGTCGTCCTGCCGCTCTTTCCGCAGTACGCCTCGTCGGTCACGGCCTCCGCCGCCGCCGAGGTCGCCCGGATCCTCGATCGCCGGGGCGACTACCCGCCCCTCGAGATCCTCGGCGCCTTCTACGACGAGCCCGAGTTCGCGCAGTCCTGGGCGCGTCTCGCCGGCCCCGATCTCGAGACCTTCCGCCCCGATCACGTGCTCTTCAGCTTCCACGGCCTGCCCGAGGACCAGATCCGCGCGAGCGATCGCCGCGGCGGCCATTGTCTCGCGCATCCCGATTGCTGCAGCGCGCCGGCCGCGGATCTCGCGCGCTGCTATCGAGCCCAATGCTTCCAGACGGCCGAGCGCCTGCGCGCAGCGCTCGCGCTCCCGAAGGAGCAGACGAGCAGCGCCTTCCAGTCGCGACTCGGTCCGACGCCCTGGATCAAGCCCTTCACCGACGAAGCGCTCCCGCGCCTGCGCGAGCGCGGCGTCCGGCGCCTCGCCGTCTTCTGCCCCTCGTTCGTCGCCGATTGCCTCGAGACGCTCGAAGAAGTCGGGATCCGACTGCGAGAACAGTGGCTGTCGCTCGGGGGCGAAGCGCTCTGGCTCGCCCCGTGTCTCAACGGCGACCCCGGCTTCGCAGAGGCCGTCGCGAGCTGGATCAGGCGCCGAGAGCCCGCGCCGCGTCGGTGAAGGCGCGCACGCCCTCGACCGGCGTATCCGGCAGACAGCCATGGCCGAGGTTCAGGATATGACCGCGCGCGGGCTTCGCCGCCTCGGCCATCTCGCGCACCATCTCGAAGATCCGCTCGCGCGGCGCATGCAGCCAGCAGGGATCGAGGTTGCCCTGCAGGCTGACGCGTCTGCCGAATTGTTCGGCTGCACTCCGCAGGTCGACCCGCCAATCCAGCGACAGCACGTCCGCGCCGGATTCCGATGCGATGTCGACCACATGGCTTCCATTCTGGATGTAGAGGATGAGCGGCGCCGAGCCCCCTTCGAGGGCGGCGGCGATGCGCCGATGGGCGGGCGCGACGAAGCGCTGATAGGCCGCGCGGTCGAGCAGGCCGGCCCAGGTATCGAAGAGTTGGACCGCCTGCGCGCCGGCCTCGATCTGCGCGCGCAGGTATCCGATCGTCAGCGCCGTCAGTTTTTCGAGCAGCGCGTCGACCTCGTCCGGCCGCGTCTGGAGCCACTTCTTCAGGATCGAGAAATCCTTCGAGCCGGAGCCCTGGACCAGATACGCCGCGAGCGTGAACGGCGCGCCTGCGAAGCCGAGGAGCGGGATCTCGCGCTTTTCGAGCGCTTCCCGCAAGCGCCGGAGGATCTCGAAGACGTGGGGAACGCTCTCGCGCGGATCCGGAACCCGGAGCGCCTCGATCTGGCGCGCCTCGCGAATCGGCTGCGCGATGACGGGTCCCGGCGCGAAATCGACCTCGATGCCCATCCCGGGAATCGGCGTGAAGATGTCCTGGAACAGGATCACCGCCTCGGAGCCGACGAGATCGATCGGCTGGAGCGAGACCTCGACCGACCGCTCGACGTCCCAGCACATCTCGAGGAAGGAGACGCCCGCCCGCACCGCACGGTATTCGGGCAGATAGCGGCCCGCCTGCCGCATCAGCCACACGGGCGGCCGATCGACGGGCTCGCCTCGGCAGGCCGACAGGAATCGTTCTCTCGGATTCAACGCGCTCGTACTCCCTGATGGCAGGCCGCAAGGCGACGCCGTCGTAGCGGCGGCCGAGGGCTGCGAACGCGCCCCCGGCTCGCTTCCCGTCCCGATGCGAGCCTAATAGCCGGCCAGCGTAGCCCAGCGCTGCCGGTGAAAGGCTGCGTCGCCGAAGGTCAGCTCCGCGGCACGGGCGCGCTTCATGTAGAAACCGACGTCGTATTCGTCCGTCATGCCGACGCCGCCGTAGATCTGGACGGCCTCGTTGGCGGCGAGCACGTAGGCATCGCTGCAACGCGCCTTCGCGAGGGAGACGAGCTTCGCGCCATCCCCCTCGCCGGCATCGAGCGCACGCGCCGCCGCCATCACGCTCGAGCGCGCGAGCTCGATCTCCATGTAGACGTTCGCGGCGCGGTGCTGGAGGGCCTGGAAGCTCCCGATCGGGACCCCGAACTGCTCGCGGGTCTTGAGATAGGACAGCGTGAGATCGAAGACCTCGCTCATGCCGCCCAGCATTTCCGCGGCGAGCACGACCGTCGCGCGGTCGATCTCCCGCTCCAGCAGCGCCCCGCCCTCGCCCATGCCGCCGACGACGGACGCGGCGTCGCAGGCGACGCCGTCCAGCCGGACGAGCGCGGCGTTGCGGTGGTCGACGCGGATCTGCCGCTCGATCGTGACGCCCGGAGCACGGGCATCGACGAGAAAGAGCGTGATGCCGTCGCGATCGCCGGCGGCCCCCGCGGTTCGCGCGGGCACGATCAGCGCGTCGGCGCCGACGGCGTCGAGGACCTGCGACTTCCGCCCCGACAGGGAATGGCCCGCTCCCTTCGCTTCGGCGCGTGTCTCGATGCTGAAGAGGTCGTAGCGCGCGCCGGGCTCCTGATGCGCGAGAGCGACCACCTTCTCGCCCGCGAGGATCCCGGGCAGCCAGGCCGCGCGCTGCGCCGCCGAGCCGCCCTCGGCAAGCGCGAAGCCGCCCATCGCGAGGGCGCCCACGATCGGCTCCGGCGCCAGCCGGCGGCCGAGGGCTTCGACGATCAGGATGAGCTCGGCCAGACCGAGCCCGGCTCCGCCCTCCTTCTCGTCGAAGGCGATGCCGAGCCAGCCGAGCTCGGCCATCTCGCGCAGCAATTTCGGCGAATAGCCGAGCGGATCGCCCGCATCGCGCAGGGCGCGAAAACGGGCGACCGGAGAGTTCGTCGAGACGAAATCGCGCGCCGTCGCTGCGATGAGTTCCTGGTCTTCGGTGAGCACGAGCTGCATGAAGGACTCCTCGGCCCCGCTTCGTCGGAGGGGCACCGGGCGGGGACTCAGGCCGGCAGGCCGAGCACGTGTTTGGCGAGGATGTTGAGCTGGATCTCGGAGGTTCCGCCCTCGATCGTATTGCCCCGGGAACGGAGCCATTCGCGGGTCGACTCGAGGTCGTCGTCTTCGAACCCGGGGCCCTCCCAGCCGAGCGCGTCCGGTCCGAGCAGCCGAACGATCAGCTCGTAGCGGCGCTGGTTCAGCTCGGTCCCGTAGACCTTGAACATCGAGCTCTCGGAGCCCGGCTGGTGGCCGGCGCGGGCGGCGTCCTTGGTACGCTGGACGGTGTAGGCGAACGCGCGGCTCTCCATCTCGAAGGCCGCGACTTCGTCGCGGAAGACGGGATCCGCGATGCGGCCGGCCCGCTCTCCGAGCTTCGTCGCGGCGAGCTCGGCGAGATAGCTCCGACCGCCCTTCTTGTCGGGCCTGGGACCGGCGGCGCCGAACGCATCGGCGATCATCGTCCGCTCGTGGCCGAGCAGCGCCTTCGCGACCGTCCAGCCCGCATCGATCTGGTGAATGACGTTCGCGACCGGGACGCGCACGTCCTGGAAATGGGTCTCGCAGAACGGCGACTTGCCGGAGATCAGGAGGATCGGCGAGACGCTGACGCCGGGCGTATCCATGTCGATCAGGAGGAACGTGATGCCCTCCTGCTTCTTGGCGGCCGGATTCGTGCGCACGAGGGCGAAGATCCAGTCGGCTTGATCGGCGTAGGAGGTCCAGACCTTCGTCCCGTTGACGATGAAATGGTCCCCGTCGCGCACGGCCTTCGTCTGGAGCGACGCGAGATCCGAGCCCGCGCCGGGCTCCGAATAACCCTGGCACCAGCGGATCTCGCCGCGACAGATCCGGGGCAGATGGAGCTTCTTCTGTTCTTCGTTTCCGAAGCGCAGCAGCGTCGGGCCGATCATCGTGAGACCGAAGCCGATCAGCGGCGGCGGCAGCTTCAGCTCGCGCAGCAGGCCGGCCAGGATCTTCGCTTCGGCGCCCGAGAGGCCGCCGCCACCGTATTCCTTCGGCCAGGTCGGCGCCGTGAATCCCCTGGCCGCGGCACGATCGAGCCAGACCTTCGCATCCGGATCGGCGTAGGTCGCCTTGCGTCCGCCCCACGTCCCTTCGAGCTCGCTCCCGGCCTGGCCGAACAGGCTTCTCGGCGCATTGGCTTCGAGCCAGGCGCGCGTCTGCTCGCGGAAATTCTCGAGATCGGACATGGGCGTCTCCTCGTCTTTCGGGCCCGCTCGCTTCGCACGTGGAGTCGGAAGTCCCGCTCGGCTCGGGCCGCTCGGGGTCTTCGGGGATGCGTCGCGAATCGTCGAGGCGAGCGGACGCTCGCCCTCGCGCAGTCTACGAGGCGACCCCTTCGTTTTCCAGCGCGGCGCCTCGGCCGGACGCAGACTCCGAGTCGACGCCGAGGATCCCGCGACGGGCTGCTAGGATCGGCGCCGTCATGCGCATCCTGCTCGCCAGCCCTCGCGGATTCTGTGCCGGAGTCGATCGGGCGATCGAGATCGTCGAGCTGGCGCTCGCCCAGGCGGACAGCCCCGTCTACGTGCGCCACGAGATCGTCCACAACCGCCACGTCGTCGAGGGCCTGCGCGAGAAGGGCGCCACCTTCATCGAGGATCCGGAGGACGCGCCGGAGGGCGCCGTCCTCATCTACTCGGCCCACGGCGTCGCGCCCTCCGTGCGCGCCCGTGCCGAGGCCAAGCAGCACCGTACGATCGACGCGACCTGTCCCCTCGTCACCAAGGTCCACAACGAGGTCCGCCGGCTCGTCTCCCTCGGCTACGAGATCGTCATGATCGGCCATGCCGGCCACGTCGAGGTCGAAGGGACGATGGGCCAGGCGCCCGATTCGATGTACCTCGTCGAGACGGTCGAGGACGTCGCGAAGCTCGTCGTGCGCAATCCCGAACGCCTCGGCTGCGTGACCCAGACGACGCTCTCGGTCGACGACACGCTCGCCGTCAAGCAGGCCCTCGCCGCCCGCTTCCCGGCGATCGTGCTCCCGAAGCGGGACGACATCTGTTATGCGACTCAGAATCGCCAGGACGCGGTGAAGGAGCTCGCGGAAGAGGCCGATCTCGTGCTCGTGGTCGGCGCACCGGCATCGTCCAACAGCAACCGGCTCGTCGAGGTCGCCTCGCGCCGCGGCGTCCCCGCCCGTCTGATCCAGGACGCGAGCGACGTCGACCCCGCCTGGCTCGAAGGCGTCGAATGCGACGGGATCACGGCGGG
>CAUJGH010000640.1 GCA_963169575.1 Myxococcota bacterium
CGGCGAGGAGGCTCGCCAGCCGGTCAGGGCCCGATCAGGGTGTGACGATCGGGAAGTTTCCAGCGACGCCGTCCAGCAGGCCGAAGAAGGCCAGCAGCTCGGCCCGGCTTCCGTCGACGTCGACGTCGCCCGAGAGCAGCAGGTCGGTCAGGCCGGCCTGGCCCGTGATCAAGCGCAGGAAGAAGGCGCGGGTCAGCCGCACGGTCGCGGCCGCAGCGGGATCCGCCGGCCGGGGCCAATGGTGCAGCACGGCATTCTCGACGTTCAGGACCCAGGTCTCTCCCGAATCGGTGAAGACGAAATTGATCGTCAGCGGATCGCGCTGGCCCGCCCTCTCGCCGTCGAGGCGCGTCGCCATCGCGGAGAAGAAGAGCTCCGTCGGAATGCGTTCGAGCAGTGCGCTCGCCGCCCGCGCATCGAGAGCCTGCCGGCCGATGCCCCGCCGCAGCTCGTCCGCCGCCGTCAGGTATTCCGAGCGCCAGACCCCCGACTCCGCCTGGTAGCCGAGCTGATCGTAGGCGCCCGCGAGCAGCCGCTTCGCCTCGTCGTCGCGCTCGTCCGCGAAGACGAGATGATCGAGCAGCGTCGCCGCGAAGCGGTAGTCGCCCGACGCGATGGCCGCCCTCGCCTTCTCCTTGACCGCTGCCGCACCGCCGATCGCGTCGACATAGCGCCGCCCGAGCTCGGCCGGCGGGAGCGGATCGAGATTCGCCGGATTGCCGTCGTACCAGCCGAGATAGAACTGGTAGACCGCCTTGGTGTTGTGGCGAAGCGTGCCGTAGTAGCCACGATTGCCGAAATCCCGGGCGAGCGTCGGGGGCAGCTCGAGCGTCTCGGCGATCTCGCGCGGCGTCGCCCCCTGGTTCGCGAGCCTGAGCGTCTGGTCGTGGATGAAGCGATAGACGTCCCGCTGATTCTTCAGGAAGGCCAGCACGCGCTCACGGCCGAAGACGGGCCAGTGGTGGCTCATGAAGACGACCTCGGCGTCCGGAAAGCGCTGGATCGCGTCGTCGACGTAGCCGCTCCATCTGCGGGCGTCGCGGACCTTCGCGCCGCGGAGCGTGTAGAGGTTGTGCATGGTGTGCGACACGATCTCGGCGCCGCACCAGGCCCGCTGCGCGGGCAGGTAGAAGGCGAGCTCGGCCGGCGCCTCGGATTCGGGCACGTACTGGAATACGAACTCGACGCCGTCGATCGTCATCGGCTGGGGCGTACGGTCGATCTCGACGGTCGGCGCCGCGAAGCTCGACGTCCCCGTCACGGGCTGCTTGCCGAGTCCCGAGTCGACGAAGCCCCGTTCGCCGTAGGGGAGGCCGAATCCGAATTGATAGGTCGCACGCCGACCCATCGCCGTTCCGGCGAGGATGTTCTCGCTGGTCACCTCTTCGACGAAGCGCGCCGGAGCGATGATCATCGGCTCGGGACCGCCCGCATCGGAAAGCAGGCCGGCGACGCCCTGAAAATGGTCGACGTGGCTGTGGGTGAAGACGATCGCACGGATCGGATCGTCGCCGAGATGCCTCCGCGCGAGGGCGACGGCGGCCTGTGCCGCTTCGACGCTCGAGAGCGGGTCCACGACGATCCAGCCGGTCTCGCCGCGGATCCAAGACAGGTTCGCGAGGTCGTAGCCCCGAACCTGATAGATGCCCTCGGCCACGCGGTAGAGACCGTGCAGCCCGTTGAGCTGCGCCTGGCGCCAGAGGCTCGGGTTCACGCTCGGCGGCGCGTCTGCTGCGAGGTCTCCCAGGAGAAAGGCGTAGTCCGCCTGGCTGAAGACGCGCCCCGCCGCCGTGACGACGCGCTGATCCGGATCGCGTTCGATCAGCCCGCGCTCGGCGTCCTCGAAATCCCGCCGATCCTCGAGCGCGAGGTCGGCGGCGAAGGCCGCGTTCGCGGCGGCGGTCTGGGCGCTCGGTGCGCTGAATCCCGCGGCATCGGCGCCGTCTTCCGAGCCGGCGACGGCCGCTTCGCGGGCCCCGTCGTCTCCGCATCCGAGGATGCCGGCCGACAAGCCGGCCGAGAGGATCCCGGCGAGGAGCGCCGCACGGATGGGCGCCCATCGCCGCAAACGCGTTCGCTCCCCCCTCACGCCGTTCGCCGTCCGCGCACGAGGCGACCGGGCCGCGCGCCCGTCGGCTCGCCGTCGCGGAAGGTGACCTCGCCGGCGACGATCGTCGCCGCATAACCTCTTCCGCGCTGGAGCACGCGGCAGGCGCCGGTCGGCAGGTCGGGCGTGATCTCGGGCAGCTCGAGCTCGATGCGGTCGAGATCGATCAGGTTGAGATCGGCCCGCCGCCCGACCGCGACGACGCCGCGATCGCCGAGGCCGTAGAGATCCGCCGGCCCCTTCGAGAGCATGCGGATCGCCTCTTCGACGGGCAGCTTCGGGCCGCGCGTCCGGTCCCGGACCCAATGCGCGAGCATGAAGGTCGGCATGCTGGCGTCGCAGATCATGCTGCAATGGGCGCCGCCGTCGGCGAGGCCCGCGACCGTCAGATCGCTCGCGAGCATCTCGCCGATGTCGCCGAGATCGCCGTGGGCATAGCCGCTGAAATAGACGTGGAGCATGCGGGTCTTGCCGCCGGCCGAGGTCTCGGCGAGATCGCAGAGCGTGTCGAAGAGCATCGCGATCGGATCGACGCCCGCGCGCTCGGCCCGCGCCGCGATCGACTCGGAGGGATCGGGCTCGCAGACGACGCCGTGGTCCATCGCGAAGGCGCTGCGCAGGCTGTGGCGCATGATGCCCATGCCCGCGTTGTCGAAGCGATCCTCGC
>CAUJGH010000641.1 GCA_963169575.1 Myxococcota bacterium
GAACCCGCCGTGTCTGCGCGAGGCCGACGGGCGTCGCGCAGAGATGCTGCTGGAACAATCGCCGCAGCTGGCGTTCGCCGACGCCCAGACGGTCGGCCAGCGCCTCGACGTCGTCCTCGTCGAGTGCGCCGGCTTCGATCAGCTGCAGGGCACGTGCGACGGTATTCGACGACCCGCGCCAGATCGCGAGATCGGGGGACGCCTCCGGGCGGCATCTCAAGCACGGTCGGAACCCTGCCTCCTGCGCCGCCGCTGCCGAAGGGTAGAACGACACGTTCTCCTTCTTGGGCGTCCGGGCTGGGCAGATCGGGCGGCAGTAGATCCCCGTCGTACGAACGCCGACGAACAAGCGTCCGTCGAAACGCATGTCTCGCGTCTGCAGGACCCGATAGCAGGCGTCGTGATTCAGATCCATACGCCCATCATCGCCTTCACGATCGCTCGAAGCTCGCGATTTTCGGACCTGGTCGCCAAAGCGCGTTCGGTCCGAAATCCGCGAGATCGCTGCACCGGTCGTGGTGAGCGTCCGCTCCCCATCGAGGGGTACTCATGACGGAACAGGATGTCCAAGCCTTCGTGATCCGATTTGCCGCCGCCTGGGCCGCCCGCGACGACGTCGTGATCATCGAATGGCAGGCCACGCGCTTCGCGGGAGGTCTGCGATTCGAGTGGTGCGATGTCGACAGGATTCGACTGCAGGCAGGACGGATCATCGAGGAATGCGCCTCCTTCGACGCGGCATCGCGGCGCGCCGCGCGAACGGCCACGAAACTCGATGCGCTGGTGGATTTCCAGACGCGAAGCGGCGACAGACGCGGGAACGGGAGGCCTGATCGAGGCCGACGCGCGGGACGCCGCGGCCGTCGAGAGCGTATTTCGTTCGCCGGCCGACGCGGATCGTCGCGAGCCTCCGCGAGGCCGATCCGGGCCCGTGTATGCGATCGCACCGCGCGCGAAGAAGCATCGGCGCATCAGTGGTCTCTTCGCGCCGATTCTCCGAACAGATCCGGCGGCCTGCAATGCGTGAATCAGGCGCGGGAGCGAGGCCGCTGCGCATTCGATCGGTGCAGCCTGGCCGAGCCGAGCGATTCGGGTGCGTGCATTCGCGCGATGGCCGTGGACATCGGGTCGGGCGTGGAGAGAGTGAGCGGTGTTTGCGCAGCCCCGCCTGGGCCCCCTGGGACCGCCCATCGCCTCGACAAGCCGCGCCATGGCCGCTGCGGGTGCCTCGGACCGGAGAGGTTCGCCGGCCGCGTCACGTTTCCGGCCCCTCGCGCGTGGTCATGGAAAGCCCGTCGGATGCCTCGGATCGAGGCGTTTCGTCAGGCGGGCGTATGAGGAGACCCGACCATGAACCGAAACCGGATTCCCCACGTCGCCGTCGTCGGCGCCGGAATCGCCGGCCTCGCCGCTGCCGCCTTCGCGGCCCGGGGCGGCACCCGCGTCACCCTGCTCGAGAGCGTTTCGGAGCCCGGCGGCCGGGCCCGCACGCGCGCATCGGGACGCTTCCGATTCAACATGGGCCCGCATGCGCTCTATCGCGGGGGGCCCGCCGAAGCCGTACTCGCCGAGCTCGGCATCGCGCCGCAGGGCGCACCGCCCGACATCTCGCGCGGTCTGGGCTTTGCCGATGGCCGCCTCCACGTGTTGCCGGGGGGCCCGCTCTCGCTGATGACGACGACCCTGCTCGGCGCGCGCGAGAAGGCGGCGCTCGGCGCGATGCTCGCGCGGCTTCCGAGGCTCGATCCCACGCCTTACATGAGCTGGACGCTCGAAGCGTTTGTCCGCGAGACCTTTCGCACGGAGCGCCTGCGCTCGATCTTCGCGGCGCTCGTCCGACTCTCGACCTACACCCACGCGCCCGGCGCGATCAGCGCCGGGACGGCGATCGCGCAGGTCCAGAGCGGGCTCGGCAGCGGCGTTCTCTACCTCGATCGCGGCTGGCAGCCGATGGTCGATGCGATGGCCGAGGTCGCGCAGAAGGCGGGCGTCGAGATCCGTGTGGGCGCGCGCGTGCGCAGCATCGAGGAGGGCGGGGCGCTCGAGGTCGTCCTGCGGGAGGGGGAGCGGATCGCGGTGGACGCGGTCGTGTTGGCGATGGGGCCGGCCGAGGCCCACGCGCTCGTCGCCGGTGGAAACGACCCTTTGCTCGCGGAGCAGGTCGAACGCGCGCTTCCCGTGCGCGCGGCTTGCCTCGAGATCGGGCTCTCGCAGCTTCCGGATCCGAGCCGTCCCTTTGCTCTCGGCATCGACGTGCCGACCTACGTCTCGCTCCACTCGGCGTCGGCCCGCGGTCTCGCGCCGGAGGGCGGCGCGCTCTTTCACGCCGCGCGCTATCTCGCCCCGGATGAGAAGCCCGATCGCGCGCAGGTGAAGGCGCAGCTCGAAGGGCAGCTCGACGCGCTGCAGCCCGGCTGGCGTGATCATGTGGAGGAGCAGACACTCTTGCTCGACGTGCCGGTGGCCCACGCCGTCCCGACCGCCGAGATGGGCGGACTCGCGGGCCGCCCGTGCGTCGATGCGCTCGCGGGTCGGCACCCGGGCGTGCTGCTCGCCGGCGATTGGATCGGACCGCGGGGTTGGCT
>CAUJGH010000642.1 GCA_963169575.1 Myxococcota bacterium
TCGACTGGGGCGGCTGGCTGGCGGAAGCGGGGCGGCCGGTGCGCGTCATCGCGAATCTGCCGTACTCGGTCGCGACACCGCTGCTGCGCGTCTTTCTCGATCATCGCGCGGCGCTCGCGGACTGGTCGGTCATGATCCAGAGCGAGGTGGCCGCGCGCCTTGCGGCGGCGACGGGCGAGCGGGATTACGGCTCGCTCTCCGTCCTGCACCGCCTCGCCGCCGACGTCGAGCCGATCGCGCGCCTCGGCCCCGAGCGGTTCTTCCCGCAGCCGAAGGTGGAGTCGACGTTCGTGCGCGTCTGGCCGCGGGCGTCCGGGCCACTCGCGGAGGGCGAGCTCGAGCGCGTCGAGACCCTTGCGCGGGCTGCGTTCGGACAGCGGCGGAAGGTCGTGACGAACGGGCTCGCGCGGATCGCCGAACGCCGCTTCGCGCCCCTCGGCAAGGAAGGCCAGCGCGAAGCGCTCGAGTCGGTGCTGCGCACGGCCGGTATCGATCCCCGTTCGCGACCCGAGCGGATCGAGCCCGAGGCCTGGCTCGCCCTGGCCCGGGCCTTCGAGGTCGCAGCGCCGGGAACGGCGTCGGATTCGCAACGGGACGCGGAAGGGGAGTCGGAACGGGAAGCGGAGGGCGGTGGCGATGCCTGAGCGCGGCATGCGCGACGAGGATCGGGTCGCGGCGCTGCTGGAGCTCGCCCAGGCCGCGGCACTCGAGGTCCGCATCCTCTCGGCCCACGCCGCGGCAGAAGAGGGCGCGCCGCGGCAGAGCCGGGTCGGTCGGGTCGGGAGCCGGGTCTGGGTCCTGATCGTTCCCGACGATCCGCCGGCGCATCAAGCGGCAGCGCTCGCGCAAGCCCTCGGCCGCTTCCGCGCGGACTTTCTCGAAGAGCGCTTCGTGCCGCCCGCCCTGCGCGCGTTCATCGCCGACCGTACCGGCCCGACCTGAGGGCGATCGCAAGCCAGCCGTTGACCCCTGAAATCGTTGAAACTAGAATCAACGCCGTTCGAGGGGCACCGCAAGTTGCGGGCTCCATCTGAAAACCCACCGGCTTCGCTCTCTCGTCTCCGATCATCGCGGATCGCCTTCGATCGTGATCGATCCTCGCCGAGAGGGGTCCGGAACAGGAAGAGCGTTCCTCAGAGTCATCTGATTCGCTGCGATCGCCCGACGAATGACGCTTGGATCCCGGAGTCCGGGACTGAGACGCGCAGGGAAGCGGGAAACGGGATCGAAGCGATGAAACGGATGACGGGCAGGCACGACGCAAGCTTCCTCCTTCGCGCTTCCCTTCGCGAAATTCCCTGATCGTCGCAGCGCGCCGCGCCTCGCGTGTGGCAGCCGACCCGAACGGAATCGCGCCGGAGAGAACGAAGAGAGGCTTCGCATGGATCATGGAGTCGGCTCGCCGACCCGGATCCCGGCCGACCCGCCCTTCGCGGACGAGCTCCGAGCGCCCTCCCAGTCCAGACGGTCCTCGCCCAGGCGCCCTCGGGCCGACGGCAAGCGACACCGAGCACCGGCCTCTGCGCGCCACAGGAGACATCCCCCCATGTCGACCGTGACCACTGCCTCTGCCGCTCGTGAACACCGCATCACCCTCCGCTCGCTGGCCAGCCGCAAGCGCAAGGGCGTCCCGTTCACCGTCCTGACCGCCTACGACTTCACCTTCGCGCGGCTCTTCGACGAGGCCGGCATCGACGTCCTGCTCGTCGGCGACTCGCTCGGCAACGTGGTCCAGGGCCACGACACGACCCTGCCCGTGACCCTCGACGACGTCGTCTACCACACGCGCCTCGTCGTTCGCGGCGTGCGCCGGGCGATGGTGGTCGCCGACATGCCCTTCGGCTCCTACCAGGTCGGGCCCGAGGACGCGGTGCGGAGCGCGATCCGCCTGGTCAAGGAGGGCGGCGCCCAGGCGGTCAAGCTCGAGGGCGGCGCACTCGTCGCGGACTCGATCCGGCGGATCGTCGCGGCGCAGGTGCCCGTGATGGGCCATGTCGGGCTGACGCCGCAATCGGTTCATCCGATGGGCGGCTACCGCGTCCAGGGGCGCGGCGACGAGGGGCGCGCGCGCGTTCTCGAGGATGCGCTCGCCGTCGAGGCGGCCGGCGCCTTCGCGGTCGTGCTCGAGGGCATTCCGCAGGACCTCGGCCGCGAGATCAGCGAGCGCCTCGCGATCCCGACGATCGGCATCGGCGCGGGCGTCCACTGCGACGCGCAGGTGCTCGTGATGCACGACCTGCTCGGGCTCAACGACGCGACGCCCTCGTTCGTCAAACAGTACGCGAGCCTCGGCGCCGAGACCTCGAAGGCGGCGCGCGCGTACATCGATGAAGTCGTGAACCGCAAGTTCCCGGCCGAGGCGCACGTCTACCGCTAGGCGGTCGACGTCCCCGCCCCGCGCGAGCGCGAGTCGAAACGATGCAAGTCCTCGACCACATCCTTACGAAGAAGAGCGAGCTGCAGGCCTGGTCCGACGCCGAGCGATGCGCCGGCCGGCGCGTGGCCCTCGTGCCGACGATGGGCGCGCTCCACCGCGGCCATACGGCGCTCGTCGGCATTGCCCGCCAGCACGCCGAGCGCGTCGTCGTCTCGATCTTCGTGAACCCGACCCAGTTCAACGATCGGCGGGATTTCGACGGCTATCCGCGCACGCTCGAGCGCGATCTCGAGACCTGCCGCGCCGCGGGCGTCGACGTCGTCTTCGCGCCTTCGGCGGCGGAGATGTATCCGGAAGGCGCGGCGACCTGGGTCGACGTCGCGGGCCTCTCCGAGCCGCTCTGCGGCGCGAACCGCCCCGGTCATTTTCGCGGGGTCACGACCGTCGTGACGAAGCTCTTCCTCGCGGCGCGCCCCGACGTCGCCGTGTTCGGCGAGAAGGACTATCAGCAGCTCGCGGTGATCCGGCGCATGGCGACGGATCTCGGCTTCGGGATCCGGATCGTCGGCGGCGAGACGGTGCGCGAGGCGGATGGGCTCGCGCTCTCGAGCCGCAACGTCCGGCTCGGGCCCGAGGCGCGGCGCCAGGCGCTCTGCATCAGCGAGAGTCTCGAGCTGGCCGAGCGGATGCTCGCCGGCGGCGAGCGCGATGCGGCCGTCGTCGTCGAAGCCGTCCGCAAATCCCTCGCGCGCGCGAGCCAGGCACGGATCGACTACGCCGAGCTGCGCGATCCCGATTCGCTGGCCGAGGTCCAGGGCCGGATCGATGGGCCCGTCCTGCTCGCGATCGCATTGCAATTCGAGCCCGACGCCGACGGCCAGGGCTCGCCCGTTCGCCTGATCGACAATCGTGTTCTCGGCCGGCGGCCCGGCGCCGGCTTCGCTGCTTCGTGTCCCCCCGAA
>CAUJGH010000643.1 GCA_963169575.1 Myxococcota bacterium
TCGCGAGGCTGACGTGGTTCGGAAACGTATTCGTCGGATCGACGGGAACGAGCGCCTCGGCCCGCGCGCCGCGGCGACCGAGCGCGACGAGGCTCGGCAGTCCCGACTCGAGATCCGCCGGCCGCGTCCCATCGAGGGAAATCAGGATCACCGTCGGCGGCGGCGCCGATGCAGCCGCGCCCTCCCCGACCGCCATCGCACAGCCCGCGAAGAGCAGGACCAGCACGAGCCCGCCGATCCCCGCGCGCAGCCACCCGACCGGATCGACGCCGACCGGCGCGTTCGCGCGCGTGCGCGCCGCCGCACGAGCGACGCAGGGCCCGGCAACGGACCGCAGCGCGGACGATCGGCTGAGGAAAGAACGAACGAGGCTCTTCACGGGATGCGGTCTCCGGGCCGGGAACTTACCATGCGCCGCAGATGCCGAGTGTGCTCTCGATTGCGGGCTCCGATCCGACCGGCGGCGCCGGTCTGCAGGCCGATTGTCAGGTGCTGGCGGCCCTGGGCGTGCATGCCGCCGCCGTTCCGACCGCGCTCACGATCCAGGACGGAGCCCGGGTGCGGCGCGTGCTCCCCGTCTTCCCCTCGCTCGTCCTCGAGCAGCTGCGCGCGACGCTCGAAGCCGTGCGCCCCGATGCGATCAAGATCGGCATGCTCGCCAGCGACGACGTCGCCCGCAACGTGCTGCTCGCGCTCGCGGGCGCAGAGGGAATTCCGGTCGTCGTCGATCCGGTGCTCGCCGCGAGCGACGGGACCCTGCTGCTCGAGCGCCGGGCCTACGGCGCGCTGAAGGCGCTCATCCATGGCCGCTGCCTGCTGACGCCCAACTGGCCCGAGGCGGAGATCCTCGTCGGCGCGAAGCTGCCGGAGCGGCGGGACGGCGAAGCGGCCGCGCGCCAGCTCCTGCTCGATCTCGATCTCGAGGGCGTCCTGCTGAAGGGCGGGCATCTCGCCGGCGATGCCAGCGATCTGCTCGTCTGGCGACCGCGCGGCGCCGGCGAAGATGCGATCCTGCAGGCCTGGCTGCCGGGCGAACGGATTCCGGGGCCGGCCGTCCATGGCACCGGCTGCGCGCTCTCGACGGCGATCGCTGCCGGGCTCGCCCGCGGTGGATCGCTGCGCGCCGCCGTCGATGCGGGGCGCGCGTATGTGAAGGGCGCGATCCGACGTGCCCATCCACTGGCGAGCGGTGCCCGCGTGCTGGCCTTCCAATGAGTGCCGAGGCGAGCGAGGCGCCGGCACAGACCTATCGCACCGGGCTCGAAGGGGCCGCCGCGCAGGCCCGGTTCTGGTCCGCACGCGCGCGGCTCGTCTCGAACGCGCGACTCGCCTGCTTCGCGGTCCTGCTGGTCGCCGCCTGGCTCGTCTTCGGCACGCGCAGTCTTGCCGCCCCCTGGCTGCTCTTGCCGGCGGTCGCCTTCATCGCCCTCGTGGTCGCCCACGACCGCATCCTCGCGCGCGGACGGCGGGCCGAACGCATCGAACGCTTCTTCGACGACGGTCTCGCGCGCCTCGAGCACCGCTTCGCGGGCCGCGGCGACGCCGGCCTGCGCTACCTCGATTCGGCGCATCCCTACGCCCGCGACCTCGATCTCTTCGGAACGGGCTCGCTCTTCGAGCGGCTCGCGACGACCCGAACCTCCGGCGGGAGCGACCGGCTCGCGGCCTGGCTCCTCGAAGGCGCCGCCCCGGCGACGATCCGCGAGCGCCAGCTCGCCGTCGCCGAGCTGCGGCCGCGCATCGCGCTGCGGCGGGATCTGACACTCCATGGTGACGATTCGGCGCCGCCCGAGACGCCGACGGCGCTGCTCGAGGCCTGGGCCCGGGAGAGCGCGCAGCCCCTGCCGCGCTGGCTTCCGTTCGGCTGCTTCGCCGCATCGCTGCTCTCGCTCGGCGGGCTCCTGCTCTGGATCCGGACGGGCTCGGGCCCCGTGCCCTTCGCCCTCGCGCTGCTCGTGCAGGGCGGTCTCGCCCTCGCCCTGCGCCCCCGCGTCGCGCCGATCCTGCAGGCCGCGGGCGCGCCCGTGGAAGCGCTCGCCCGCACCTCGGCCCTGCTCGGTTGCCTCGAGCGCGAGCGTTTCGAATCCCCCCTGCTCGTCCGCCTGGCCGGGGAGCTCGTCTCGACGGGCGCATCGCCTTCGGCGGAGCTCGCGCGCCTGCGAACCCTCGTCGACCGCCGCGACCAGCGCCGCAACCAGTTCTTCGCGCCGATCGCCGCGGCGCTGCTCTGGGGCACCCACGTCGCGATCGCTCTCGAGGCCTGGCGCGCACGCTGCGGCGCGCGGCTCGACGTCTGGATCGCCGTCGCCGCCGAGATCGAGGCGCTCGCCGCCCTCGCCGGCTTCGCCTACGAGCATCCCGCGGCGCCCTTTCCGGAGATCGTGGAGCGCAGCGAGCAGGCGCCCTGCTTCGTGGGAAGCGGGCTCGGGCATCCGCTGATCGCGCCGGAGCGCTGCGTGCGCAACGACCTGCAGCTCGGGGCCGCGCCGCAGGCGCTCGTCATCAGCGGCTCCAACATGTCGGGCAAGAGCACGTTCCTGCGCACCGTCGGCTGCAACGCCGTCCTCGCGCTCGCGGGGGCCCCGGTCTGCGCGGAAGCCTTGCGGATCTCGCCGCTGCGGATCGCGGCCTCGATCCGGATCGTCGATTCGCTCGCGGAGGGCCAGTCGCATTTCATGGCGGAGATCCTGCGTCTGCGTCAGGTCGTCGAGATCTCGCGCGGCCAGCCGCCGGCACTCTTCCTGCTCGACGAGATCCTGCACGGAACGAACTCCCACGACCGGCGGATCGGCGCCGAGGCGGTGATCCGCGGACTGATCGAAAACGGCGCCCTCGGCCTCGTCACGACCCACGATCTCGCCCTGACCCAGATCGTCCCCGCGAGCGGTGGCCGCCTCGCGAACGTCCACTTCGAGGATCATCTCGAGGGCGGCGAAATGCGCTTCGACTACCGCGTCAAGTCGGGCGTCGTCACGAAGAGCAACGCGGTCGAGCTGATGCGCTCGGTCGGACTCGAAGTCTGATCGCCGCAGGAGAACGCATGCCCACCGCCCGCCCGCTCGCCCCTTCGCTCCGCCTCGGCCTCGGCCTCGCGCTCGCCACCTTCACCGCTTGCGCGATCCTCGCCTGCCGCTCGCCGCTCGGCACCACGAACGCGGCCCGCGAACCATCGACGTCCGATCCCTCGCGCGCCGCCGCCGCGGCGCGCCCATCGAGCGATCCCCGCGAAGCGAATCCCTGGTTCGCCGAAGGCCGCCGCGCCGTCGCCCGCGCCGCCCGTTTCGTCGCGGACGAGCCGCCCGCGAAGAACGTCATCCTCTTCGTCGGCGACGGCATGGGCGTCTCGACCGTCACCGCCGCCCGCATCCTCGACGGCCAGCGCCGGGGCCGCAGCGGCGAGGAGAACCGGCTCGCATTCGAGACGCTACCGCATCTCGCGCTCTCGAAGACCTACACGACCGATTCCCAGGTCGCCGATTCGGCGGGCACGATCACCGCGCTGATGACCGGCGTGAAGACGCGCACGGGCGTGCTCGGCGTCGACGAACGAATCCGGCGCGGGCATCACGAGAGCGTCGAAGGCGCGCGCGTCGCGACGCTGCTCGAGGAGGCCGAGGAGCGAGGGCTCGCGACCGGCATCGTCACGACCGCGACCGTGACCCATGCGACGCCCGCCGGCTGTTATGCCCACGTCCCGTTCCGATTCTGGGAAGACGATTCGCGCATGTCGCCCGAAGCGCGGCGGGCGGGCTTCCCCGACATCGCGCGCCAGCTCGTCGAGCTGTCGGCGGGCGATGGTCTCGAGGTCGCCCTCGGCGGGGGGAGAACGCATTTCCGGCCGGGCTCGGAGATCGATCCCGAAGAGCCGGGACGGCGCGGCGGGCGGCTCGACGGCCGCGATCTCGTCGGGGAATGGCTGGCGGGACGTCCCGGCTCGGCCTACGTCTGGAACCGCGAGGGTCTGCGCCGCCTCGACCGCGCGAAGACGAGCCGCGTGCTCGGCCTCTTCGAGCCCGGCGACATGCGCTGGGAAGCCGATCGTCCCCGGGATCCGGCGGGTGAGCCTTCGCTCGCCGAAATGACTTCGATCGCGATCGATCTTCTCGCCCGCGATCCCGACGGCTTCTTCCTGATGGTCGAAGGCGGCCGGATCGACCACGGCCACCACGTGGGCAGCGCCTACCACGCGCTCTCCGACACGATCGCCCTGTCCGAGGCCGTCGCCGTCGCCCTCCAGAAGACGAGCCCCCGCGAAACGCTCGTCGTCGTCACCGCGGACCACAGCCATACCCTCACGATCTCGGGCTATGCGAAGCGCGGCAACCCGATCCTCGGCAAGAGCGTCGCCATCGACTGGCTCAGCGAAGACGATTCCACCCCCGGCCTCGACGCCCTCGACCTCCCCTATACGACGCTCTCGTACGCCAATGGCCCGGGCTACACCGGCGCGTCGAAGACCCAGCCGGAGGGACCCCATCGCCTGCCCCACGAGCCCTGCGATGCCCGCCCGCCCTACGACTGCCACTACCGCGGGATCAGCCGCGGCCGCCCCGACCTCGCCCGCGTCGACACGACCGACCCCGGCTATCTCCAGGAGGCGACGGTCCCGATGTCACAGGAGACCCACGCCGGCGAAGACGTGCCGATCTATGCGGGCGGCACGCGCGCCGCGCTCTTTCATGGCGTGAAGGAGCAGAGCTACGTCTACCACGCGATGGTCGAAGCGCTCGGATGGACCCGCGGCGGCGTCCCCGTCCCGCGCTGACCGCCCGCCCTGCTCCGGGCGACCCGCGCTAGTCGAAGATCCAGAGCTCGCCGCAGACGACACCCTCTCGTGTGACGGGCGAGCGACGGGGCACGGGGCCGGACTCGCCCTCGCCCGCGAGTATCCGGGAAAGCGAGACCAGACGCTCCGGCGGCGCGGGCAATTCCCCCTCGAAGTCGGCTCCCGACTCCCGACCGGCCAGCCGCGCCAGAGCGGCGACCTTCCCCTCGTCGAGCCCGGACCGAAATCGCCAGAGGCAGCCTTCCCGGGCCCGGCCTAGCACGAATCGGGGCAGGATCCCGTCGACGCGCCCGCCGCCGATCCGGCCACGGGCATCGAAGCTGTACTCCGCGTTCAACGTTTCGAGAATCGCGTCGAGCCCGATCAAGACGACGCTCCGCACACCACTCGATTTCGACTGCGCTCGTCGATTTCACTTCCCATCGCCCGCGCACACGCCGTATGATGGGCTCGCGCCCGCTCCGCCCGGAGATCGACATGATCGAACATCCCAACGCGCTCCTGGTCCATCAATGTCTGCAGGCCGCCAATGCAGGCGATCGCCAGACGCTGCGCGCCCTCTGGGCCGACGACATCGTCTGGCGCGTCAAGGGCGCAGGCCCCTGGCACGGCGACATCAAGGGCCCCGACGAGATCTTCGACTACCTCGCCTCGCTCGGCGAATTCGGGCAGGTCGGATTCGACACCGCGATCGAGGACGTGATGGTCAGCAACACGCGCGCCTCCGTTCTGTGTCAGGCGAAGGCGCAGCTGGGCGACCGCGTCCTCGACGCCGCCTATCTCCTGATCGCCAGCATCGTGGGGCGCCGGATCCAGGAGATCGTCACCGTCCCGATCGATCCCGAGCGCGTCGCCGAATTCTGGATCTGACCGCGCCGAGCTCCCTCACGTCCAGCTTCCTTGCGCCCAGCGTCCTTGCGCCCAGCGTCCTCGGACCCGGGCGCCTTGCATCGGGGCGCCCTCCGTCCGAGCCTCATCCACCCGAGCGTTCCGCGTCGGCGCGCGCCAGCGCCGCGAGCAGCTTCTCCCAGATGCCGCCGAAGGCGCCGTTGCTCATGACGAGCACGACGTCGCCGGGCTTCCGGCCGGCGACGACCCAGTCGATCATCTCGTCGATGCCCTCGAAGGCCCGGGCATCGCGTCCGTGCTGGCGGAGCGCCTCGGCGACGGCCGTCGACGAGAGGATCTCGGTGACTTCGCCCGTGATGCTGTAGATCGGCTCGCTCCCGACCTCGGCGATCCCGGCGCGATCGGCCTGCATCAGCGCCTCGACGTAATCCTGCTGGAAGATCGCCCGCCGGCTCGTATTCGTCCGCGGCTCGAGCAGCGCGACGATCCGGCCCCCGGCGGCCCGGCCCCCGAAATAGCGCTGGCGGATCGCATCGAGCGTCGCCGCCACCGCCGTCGGATGATGCGCGAAATCGTCGATCACGGTGACGCCCGCAGCGACGCCGCGCACCTCCTGGCGACGCTTGACACCGCGATGCGCGGGCAAGGCCGCCACCGCTTCCTCGATCGGAACGCCGAGCCCCTCGAGCGCTGCGAGGACGCCGACGACGTTCTCGACGTTGTGTGCGCCGAAGAGCGGAGAGAGGACCTCGTGGCTGCGCCCCTGCTCGCGATCGTCGAGACGAAAGCGCAGGCCGGTTCCATCGGGTCGCAGCGCGCTCGCGACCCAGCGCGGGGCGATCGCCCGCGCGCCGGGCGGCATCGGCGGTCGCCCGGCATCGCCTTCACGGACGACGGAGTAGCCGACGACGCGGCAAGGCGCGTTGGCGAGGACGTCGCAGACGCCTTCGTGGTCGACCGCCGCGACGATCGTCGCCGTCTTCGCCATCGACGCGACGAGCGTGCGGAAGGCGGACTTCACGTGCTCGAGGTCGCGGTAGATGTCGGCGTGATCGAACTCGACGGAGGTCAGGATCAGCGTGTCGGGATGGTAGTGGAGGAATTTGGGCGTCTTGTCGAAGAAGGCGGTGTCGTATTCGTCGCCCTCGACGACGAAATGCGCGCCCCGGCCTTCGCGAAACGAGCCGCCGAAGTCGAGCGAGATGCCGCCGACGAGCAGCGAGGGATCGCGGCCCGTCGCCTCGAGCAGCTGGGCGGCGAGATTCGTCGTCGTCGTCTTGCCGTGGGTTCCGGCGATCGTGAGGCAATGCCGCTCGGCGATCGCCAGCTCGTAGAGCGCATCCGAAAACGAGCGGTACGGAAGCCCCGCCTCGATCGCGGCGATCGCCTCGGGATTGTCCCGGCGAACGGCATTGCCGATCACGACGAGATCCGGCCGCTCGCGCAGTACGTTCTCGGCCGCGAAGCCCTCGATCGGATCGATCCCCCATTCCGCGAGGGCCGTGCTCATGGGCGGGTAGAGCTTCTTGTCGGAGCCGGTGACGCGGATGCCGCGGGCCTTCAGGAGCCCGGCGAGGGAGCCCATGCCGGTCCCGCCGACGGCGACGAAATGCACGTGTCGAAGGCGATCGGCCGCGTAGGGGCGATGGGGATCGTAGGTCGGCATCGGATCGGCGGGCTTCTTCGGGTCGGCGCTCATTCGCGGGTCGATCGGCCGTCTGTCGGCGGTCATTCGGAGGTGAAGGCCTCGAAGATCGCGTCGTGGATCTTCGGGCGCAGGTCGAAGCGGCTCTTCTTGGCGACCTGGTGGATCCGGTTCGTCAGCATCACGACGACGAGCTCGCGCTCGAGGTCGATCCAGATGGACGTTCCCGTGAACCCCAGATGGCCGACGGAGGCCGCCGAGAAATACTGGCCCGACGAAGACGCGCCGGCGGTCGGCGTATCCCAGCCGAGCGCCCAGTCGGAATCCGCAGGGAGGTTCTGTCGCTGCGAAAACTCGCGCACGCGCTCCATCGGCAGCGAGGGATTGCGGCCGTGCCAGGCATCGAGGAAGAGCTGGCCGAAGCGCATCACGTCGTCGGCCGTCGAGAAGAGCCCGGCATGCCCAGCGACGCCGCCCATCGCGGAGGCGTTGGGATCGTGGACCTCGCCCCAGACGATGCGCTCGCGCCAGGGACAGTTCTCGGTCGCGGCAACGCGCCGGCGCACGT
>CAUJGH010000644.1 GCA_963169575.1 Myxococcota bacterium
CGCGAGGGCGCAGACACCGGATCCCGATCGCTGGAGCGCCCGCGCCGCCTCGCCCGGCAGGCTGCCGCAGCCGGCGATCAATCCGAGCCGGGCGACTCCGGAGCGGGCACCTCCGGAGCGGGCAAAAGGAGCGTTCCCTCGCATGGCGCCTCAGCGGCAGAATCCGCGCTCGGTCTTTTGCAGGAAGGAGACGAGCCGCTCGACTTCGGGGACGGCGCCGATCTCGGCGTCGACGCGGGCGAGCGCTTCCTCGAGGCGCAGCTTCGAGTTGAAGATGAGATGGAAGGCGTGCTTGATCTGCGCGCGCGTCTTGCTCGAGAAGCCGCGACGCTTGAGGCCGACGGAGTTGATCCCG
Source organism: Myxococcota bacterium (assembly GCA_963169575.1). Taxonomy (GTDB): domain Bacteria; phylum Myxococcota_A; class UBA9160; order UBA9160; family UBA4427; genus UBA4427. The sequence continues at coordinate 356 of CAUJGH010000644.1, forward strand.
ACGAGCCTCGCCCGATCGCCGGCGACCATCGCGAAGGGCGGCGCGTCGAGCGAGAGCTTCGTGCCCCCCGCGACCATCACCGACTCGCCGATCCGCGCGAATTGATGGAGCCCCGTGTACGCCCCGAGTACGGCATGGTCGTCGATCTTCGAGTGCCCGCCGAGCCCGCAGAAGCTCGCGACGATCACGTGGTTGCCGATCTGGCAATCGTGGCCGATATGGGCGCCGTTCATCAGGAATGCGTCGTCACCGATCCGCGTGCAGCCCCCGCCGCGGGTCGTCCCGACGTGGACCGTGACGTGTTCCCGGATCTGGCAGCGCGCCCCGATCTCGAGACTCGTCGAGGCGCCGTCGAACGAGCGATCCTGGGGCGCACCGCCGAGGCAGGCATGGGGAAAGATGCGACCGCCCGGCCCGATCCGCGTCCGGCCGATCAGGGTCACGTGCTCCGCGACGACGACCCCCGGCCCGAGCTCGACCTCCCGCCCGACGAAGGAGAAGGCGCCCACCACCACGTCCGCCGCGAGGCTCGCGCCCTGCTCCACATGCGCCGTCGGGTGGACCTCGGGCAAGCCACTAGCCCTTTCCGTTGTACGTCTTGATGACCAGATCCGTCACGTCGAGCGCTTCCCGGCGGTATTCGAGACCCGGCGTATCCGTCCGCAGGATCGCCGAGAAGCCGTTCTCGCGGCCGACGTCCTTGATCACCGTCTCGAGCTTCTCGATCAGGGGCCCGAGAATCCGCTGCTGCTCGATCTTGAACTGGCCCTCTTCTTCCTTGGCCTTGTTCTCGTAGCGGTTGCGCAGCTCGACCATGTCGAGCTGCTTCGCCTTCACCGCGTCCTCCGACATCACGAACTGCTTCGACTGCAGCTCCTTCTCCATCGCCTGGAGCTGCTCGACCATCGGCGCGAGCCGCGCCTGTGCCTCACGTCCCTTGCGCTCGAGCTCCTCGCGCGCGGCCTTGCCGCGAGCGACGGTGGCGAGCACCTGCTCCATGTCGACGAAGCCGATCTTGACGGGATCGTTCGTCGCACCGATGCCCCAAGCGAGCATCACGCCGAGGGCCAGCAGCAAGAGGATTCGCTCGATCTTCATCTTCCATGGACTCCTTGTTCGTCGACCCATCGACCCATTTACCCGTCGACCCGTTCACCCGTCGACCCACCGACACGCCGAACGGGAGAGATCCCGACGCGTGTGCTCACATCGTTGGCTAGATCCCCAGGCCGCCGACCGAGAACTCGAATACGGGGCTCTGCTCGTTCTCGCGCGCGTCGATCGGAAACCCGAGCACCAGCTGGAGGGGACCGAAGGGCGAGAACCAGAGCACGCCTGCGCCGGTACCGTAGCGCCACTCCGTGGCGTCGAACAGCAGCTCTCCCTCGGCGAAGGCGTTGCCGGCGTCGAAGAACCCGATGCCGAGCAGGCCGATCTCCTCCGAGATCGGGAAGCGGTATTCGAAGCTGCTGCTGATGTAGGAGTTGCCGCCGATCACCTGCGAATCGCCGAGATTCTCGAAGTCGTCGAAGTCGCGGTCGGTGACGTCGTTGCAGAGCGCATTGCCTCGGCCGGACCGTCGGCGGGCGGCCTCGTCACAGAAGGATCGGATCTGGCCGGTCGCGGGGTTGCTGATCAGGCGCGTGCCGACGGGATGATAGACGCGCCCGGAGGCGAGCTCGGTGAAGGTCAGGGTCGGGCGACGGGGGCCGACGGATCGGCCCTGGAAGCCGCGCAGCCTCGTCGCGCCCAGACCGCCGAGGAAATAACGCTCCGTCAGCGGCAGGCGGATGTCGTCGGAGAGATCCTCGAGGTTGCCGGCGTTGAGGCAGTTCGAGGGATCCGCGCAGACCGTCGACGACTCGATGCCGGTATCGAAATCCGAGATCTCGTTGAGCGGAAGCGCGTAACCGATGCGCGTGCTGACGACGAAGGTCGAGCGCTCGAAGAGCCAGCGCGGCGCGCCGAAGTAATAGCCCGCCTGACCCTCGAGCGAGAGGAAGTTGGAGAATCCGCCGAGGCCGGCGTATTCGACGAACGCGTTCGCCGCATAACCCGAGGTCGGAGCGAAACGATCGTTCCGGGTATCGACGCCGACCGAAAGGCCCAGCCGGCTCGTGCTCTGCTGGCCCTGGAGGACCTGGCGGGTGATCGGGGCCGCGAGCGCGTTCAGGTTCGTGTTCTGTCGGACGCGCCGCTGCGAATAGCCGTAGCTGAGGCCGATCGATGCCCGGTTGTCGACCGTGAGCGGATGCCCGACCGCGAGCTCGATGCCCTGCTGCTCCTGCTCGAAGGAATTGAAGCGGACCTCCGTGAGGAATGCGGTCGCGCTGAAGCTGAAGGTCGTCCCGAGGAAATAGGGATCGGTCAGCGAGACGAAATAGCGGCTCGAGTTGCCGCCGATGTCGGCCGAGATGTTGGCGCCATAGCCGCGGCCGAAGAGGTTCGACTGGGAGAGCGAGGCGGTGAAGATGAAGTTGTCCGCGGACGAGAAGCCTGCGCCGAAGCTGAAGGCGCCGGTCGGCCGCTCGACGACGTTGACGTCGAGATCGAGCTGGGAGGGATCCTCGGTCGTCTTCGGCTCGAACGCGACGTCCTCGAAGAATCCGAGGCGCCGGATGCGGTCGCTCGAGATCTGCAGCGCGCGCGCCGAGTAGAGCTGGCCCTCGACGAGGCGGATCTCCCGGCGGATCACGGGATCGACCGTTCGCGAGTTGCCCTTCAGCTCGATGTTGCGCACGAAGTAGAGCGGGCCCTTCTCGACGCCGAACTGGACGTCGATCGTCAGCTCCTCCTGGTTCGTCTTCGTGACGGGGTCGACGTTCGCGAAGTAGAAGCCGCGATCGGTGAAATGCGACTCGAGCGTCTCGACGTCGGAGGTCAGGCTCGAGCGGCTGAAGACGTCGCCCTGCTTCAGCTGGATCTTGTCGCGCAGGACCGCGAGATCGATCGTCTCGTCCCCCTGGACGTCGAGGCTGCCGACCTTGAACTGGGGCCCCTCGATGACCTCGACCTCGACGATCAGGCCCTCCTCGCGCGGATCGACTTCGGGGCCGATCACGCGCGACTGGACGTAGCCGTTGTCGGTATAGAGCTTCTCGACGAGACGCAGATCGCGCATGAAGACCGGCTCGGAGTAGGTGCCCGTCTTGTCGAGCCAGCTGGTCGCGAACGAATAGAACCGCCAGGGCTTGGTCGAGAAGCCTTCGCGCAGCTCGCGGTCGCTGAAGGCCGTGTTGCCCTTGAACACGATCTTCCGGAGCTTGAGCTTCTCCTTCTCCTCGACGACGAAGTTGATCGCGACGGAGCCGTCCGTGATCTCCTCGGTCTGGTATTCGACCTCGGCGAGGTAGTAGCCTTCGCTCTTGTAGAGAGCGGCGATGCGCTCGACGTTCTCGTGCAGGAGGGGATAGTCGAGGGGCGAGCCGGTCGTGAGCGTCAGGGCATCCTTGATCTTGTCGCTCTTGATCTCGTCGTTGCCCGAGATCGCGATCTCCCGGACGACCGGATTCTCCGCGACCTCGAAGATGACGGAGGGGCCGAGGGCGGTCCGGTCGACGTAGACCTGCACGTCGCGGAAGAAGCCCTGTTGGAAGACCGCGCGGACGTCGCGGGCGATCTGGGCCGAATCGAGCGGCTGTCCCGGCGCCGTCTGGATCCGCGCGCGGATCTCGGCCTCCTCGATCCGGCGGTTGCCGCGGATCGCGACCTCGGCGACGGCCTCGCCCGTCGCCGGCTTCACGCTCTCGCCGAGCAGACGCTCGGCACGCACGATCTCGAACAGGACGACGACACCATCCTGCGTCTGCTGCGTCCGTGCGAGGACGCGCGCGACACGGGGATCCGCCGCGACCGCGCGCCGATCGCCCTCGAGGCGCGTCGCGTCGAAGGGCTCACCGCGGCGGATGGCGAGGCGATCGCGCAGCTCGCCTTCGATCTCCTCCGCTCCTTCGAGGCGGATGTCGACCACCCGATCCGGCTTGCCGCCGACCACCACCGTCCCGACCCGCTCCGCCAGCTCGCCGAGGCGATCGAGCAGCTCGCGATCGCTTCCTGCGGTGAGGACGAGGCTGGTGCTGCCCGCCCCGGCCGCCGTCGGCACGACGCGGACGTCGATCGAGAATCGGCCGGCCAGCTCGGTCAGGCTGCCGACGACGACGCCATCGAGCCCCTGGAGCGCGGCCCAGCTCCGCAGCGAAGCATCCGATCGCTCCGCGCCGGGGATCTCGGTCTCGCCCGCCGCCGCGAGGCCGGGCTTCGCGATCGCCGAGACCTCGCCGCCCGCCTCGATGCGCTGAGCGAGCAGCTCGTCGAGCGGGCCCGAGAGGAATCGGAGCGAGCCCGTGCTGTTGACCCGGAACGGAAGTACCGCGATCCGCTTGTCCGAGCGCGCCTGCGGCGCCGGCTCGAGGGCACCGTATTCGACGGGGCCGCTCTGCACCTGGCCGAGCACGGCGACGGGGAGGCCCGGAATGGACCCTCCGCCCAGCATCGCGACAGCGAGGAGGAGCGCGCGCAGCCAGCTTGCCCGGACGGTCTGCTCCAAAGAATCTCCTGGCCGCCGGACGGCCTTTCGCGGCGCCGAAGACTATGCGAGGGGCCTCTGCGTTTCAACGGGCAGTCGAGCCGAAAAACCTCGATCGGACTGGGAGTTGCGGCTTGCGGCGCCGATCCGGCAGGTGGCCCGATCGGGCGGAAACCCGCGCCCGGGGAAGGGTGTCCAAGCGCGTCCGCCGAGACGAGCCGGCCGAAAGGTGGACGCGGCGAATGGACCCGGCCTGCGGATGGGCCGGCGACGCCGAGCCACGGGCGGCCTTTCAGACGACGGCGGATCCGGGCGCGGTCTCGACGAGCTTGCCCCCGGTCAGAACGAGCACGCGGCCGAGGCGATCGGCCATCCGCTTGCTATGCGTGACGACGACCAGCGTCGTACCGCGTGTGCGGTTCATCTCGAAGAGCAGCTCGGCGACCTGGTCGCCCGTCGCCGGATCGAGGTTGCCCGTCGGCTCGTCCGCGAGCACGAGCGGCGGGTCGAGGACCAGCGCCCGCGCCACCGCGACCCGCTGCCGCTCGCCTCCGGAGAGCTTGCCGACCGCATGCTCGATGCGGTGGCCGAGGCCGACGTCGCGGAGCATCGACTCGCCGCGCACCCGCATCTCGGCCTTCGAGAGCCCCTGGATCAGGCCCGGCATCATCACGTTCTCGATCGCGCTGAACTCGGGCAGCAGATGGTGGAACTGGAAGACGAATCCGAGGAAGCGATTGCGCAGATGCGACAGCGATTCGCGCGAGCGCGCGAAGACGTCCTCCCCGCGGAAGCGGAGCGTGCCCTCGCTGGGATGATCGAGGGTCCCGAGGATGTGGAGCAGCGTCGACTTGCCGACCCCGGACTGACCGACGATCGCGATCCGATCCCCCTGTGCGATCGCGAAGTCGATGCCCGAGAGGACCTCGATCGTTCCGCCCCCGGTCTCGAAGCGGCGGAAGAGCCCCTGGATCTCGACGAGCGGCGAGGCCGCCTGCATCTCATTCATGGCGAAGCCCCGCCGCCGGATCGATCCGGGCGCCCTGCCGGCTGGGAAGGAGCGTCGCGCCGAGCGAGAGGATCATCGCGATCACCGCGACCCCGGCGACCTGCCCCGGATCGACCTTCGAAGGCAGCTCCGAGAACTGGTACACCGAAGCGGGCAGCGTATCGATGCCGGTGATCCCCTCGATCCGATCCTGGATCCAGGCCAGCTGTCCCGTCACCGCGATGCCGGCCGCGACGCCGAGCGCCGTCCCGCAGAGCCCGATCAGCGTCCCTTCGAGCGCGAAGATCCGCTCGATCATCGAGTCCTCCGCCCCCATCGCCTTCAGGATCGCGATGTCGCTCGACTTCTCCATGATCATCATGATGAGGGTCGCGACGATCACGAAGGCCGCCACGACCATGATCATCGTCAGCAGCAGGAACATCATCACGCGCTCGGTCTTCAGCGCCTGGAAGAAGGCCGGGAAGACTTCCTTCCAGTCGCGCGTGTAGTAGGGATAGCCGAGCGCTTCCTGGACCTGCTGGCCGACGATGCGGGAGCGGTAGTGGTCGGTCGTGCGCGCCTCGATGCCGTCGACGACGGCGCCGACCTTCCGGAAATCACGGGCGGCGTCGAGGGTCGTGTACGTGAAGGCTTCGTCGTATTGATAGAAACTCGACTCGAAGATCCCGACGACCGTGAAGCGCTTGAGGCGGGGGCCGGGGCCGAGCGGCGTCGCCGGACCGCCGAAGGGCGAGATCAGCAGCATCTGATCCCCGACCTCGAGGCCCATCGAGCTCGCGAGATGACCGCCGATGACGATCCCCGGCGAGCCGCCCTCGCCTGCCTGCTTCGCGAAACGGGCGACGAGATCGGCCGAGCGCTCGCCTTCGACCGGCCGCAGATCGCTCTGCAGATCGGTGACCCGGCCGACGCTCGCGGGATCGATGCCGCGCAGGCGGACGCTCGCGATCTCGCCGTGGCTGCCGCGCACCATGCCCTCGGCGTCGACGTACGGGCTCGCCGCTTCGACGCCCGGAATGCGCGCGACCGTCGTCATCACCTTCTCCCAGTCCTCGAACGGGCCGAAGCTGCTGTGGACCGTGAAATGCGCACGATTGCCGAGGATCTCCTCGCGCCAGGTCTGCTCGAAGCCGTTCATGACCGAGAGCACCACGATGATGAGCCAGACGCCCGCGGCGATGCCGGCGACGCAGATCGCGGTGATCGCGGAGATGAAGACCTGCCGGCGCTTGGCGACGAGATAGCGGAGCGCGATGAACCACTCGACCGAGTGGCGCATCGAGAGGAAGCCCGCGCTCGCGAGCGGGACCAGACCGAGCACGATCGCCCCGCCGAGCAGGCCGAAGAGCGACGCGGCGCCGGCGCGCACGACCCCGAGCGCGGCCTCCGGCAGCAGGCCCGAGAGCGCGCCCGGAACGAGCGCGGCGGCGATCGCGAGCAGCACGCCCGATGCACCGCTCGGCTCGCCCCCGTTCGACGCGCGTGCGCGGGCGCGCAGACCGAAGGCGACGAGCGCCGCCACGGCGGTGAGACCGGCGACCGGGATTGCATGGCCGAGCTCGGCGACGGCGAGCCCGCCGGCCAGCGCGACGATCCCGGAGACGACGCGTCCGAGGGTCGACTGCGAGAGATGCCGCGTCGCGACGCCGACCACGCCGAGGAAGATCGCGCAGGCCGCGACCCCGATCCCGATCTGCCGCAGGAAATCCCCGCGCCATTCCTCCCAGGTATAGACGGAATCCGGCGGGTGATTCTCGAGGGTCGCGAGCAGGGCGACGAAGGCCGTGACGCAGAGCCCCGCGACGGCCGGCGAGGCGATGCCCCGGGCTCCGCGCGCGAACCGGTCGAGCACGAGCAGCGCCGAGCCGACATAGATCAGCGTCATCGCGACGATGCCGAGCGCGAGCAGGACGATGAACGTCACCGCCACGCCGCCGCCCGCCGCGCCGAGCCATCCCGCCAAGGCCGTCTGGATCGCTTCCACGCCTACTCCCCGCCGCGGTTCGGCCGCAGCTGCGCGGCCTGCGCGAGCAGGGTCGCGCGGATGAAGGCATCGAGGTCGCCGTCGAGGACGGCCTCGACGTTCCCGATCTCGAGGTCGGTCCGATGGTCCTTCGCGCGCTGCTGCGGATGGAGCGTGTACGAGCGGATCTGGCTGCCGAAGCCGATCTCGCGCTTCTCGCCCGTCAGCGCCTCGAGCTTCTCGGCCTGCTTGCGGCGCTCGAGCTCGAAGAGCTTCGCGCGCAGCATCTTCATCGCCTGGGCCTTGTTCTTGTGCTGCGAGCGCTCGGCCTGGCAGGCGGCGACGACGCCGGTCGGCAGATGCGTCAGGCGGACCGCGGATTCCGTCTTGTTGACGTGCTGGCCGCCGGCGCCGCTCGCGCGATAGGTGTCGATGCGCAGATCGCCTTCGTCGATCTCGACCTCGACCGCGTCGTCGATCTCCGGGACCGCCGTGACGCTCGCGAAGGCGGTATGCCGGCGCGCATTGGAATCGAAGGGCGAGATGCGGACGAGGCGATGAACGCCCTGCTCGGAGTTCAGGTAGCCGTAGGCGTACTCGCCCTCGATTCGCAGGGTGACCCCTCGGATGCCCGCCTCCTCACCGGCCTGGATGTCGAGGATCTCGGTCTTGTAGCCGTGGCGCTCGGCCCAGCGCAGATACATCCGCAGCAGCATCTCCGCCCAATCGCAGGCGTCCGTTCCTCCGGCGCCCGAGTTGATGGAGAGCAGGACGTTGCCCGCGTCGTACTCGCCGCCGAGCAGCTGCTGGAGCTCGGCCTCCTCGAGGATTCCGTCGACCTCGTCGCATTTCTCGGCGATCTCGCCGAGGACGTCGGTGTCCTGTGCCTCGCGCGCGAGCTCGAGCAGGACGTCGGCATCTTCGATCGCCTTCTCGACGCGATCGTGCAGGGAGAGCTCGCGCTCGACTGCGTTCTTGCGGCGCCCGAGGTCCTGGGCCGCCTTGGGATCGTTCCAGAGATCGGGGCGCGAGAGGGCGACCTCGAGCTCTTCGTGCTGGGCGCGCAGGGATGCGAAGTCAAAGACGCCCCCGGAACTCGTCGAAGCGCCGGCGGAGCGCGCGGATCCGCTCCGAGAGCTCGCTCATGTCCAGCGCGACGCGTTTCTCACCGCTCATTGCCGTTCATCCCCTTCTCGAACGCGACCGGAGCCGATCCCCCAGCAGGCCTGCGAGGGCGCCGAGGATACAGCTCCCGGCGAAGACGTCGCCGAATCGAGCGTAGAAAGTCGCCGGCGCCGACCGCGAGACCGGCACCTCGGCGACGATCACCGCCTCTTCGAAGAGCGCGCTCCGCTCGAGCACCCGACCCCGGTCGTCGATGATCGCCGAGATGCCGGTATTCGCGGCCCGCACCGTGTAGCGCGCCGTCTCCGCGGAGCGCATCGCCGTCATCGCGAGGAATTGGTGGGGGGCGCCGGTGCGACCGTACCAGGCATCGTTGGTCACGGCGAGCAGAACGCCCGCCCCGTCCGCCGCGAATCGCCGCACGAGGTCCGGGAAGAGCAGCTCGTAGCAGATCGGCACCCCGACCCGGAGCGCCGCCGCCCCCGGATCCTCGCCGGACAGCTCGAGGGCGCGGGGCGCGGGTCCTGGCGTGACGTCGTTCGGCGAGAGGCCTCGGGCGAGCGAATGGAAGACGCGGCCGAGCAGCCCGCGCAGCGGGACGAACTCGCCGAACGGGACGAGCTGCGTCTTGTCGTAGCGGGCCTGGATCGCGCCATCCCGGCCGACCACGAAGGCGCTGTCGTAGTAGGCGCTCGGGCCGCCCTCGTCCGAAGCGAATTCGATGCCCATGCCGCCGAGGACGAGCAGCGCATCCTGGCGCTCGGCGAGGGCCGCGATCCGGCGGCGCATCTCGGGATCCCATTCGAGCGACCCGGGAATCGCGGTCTCGGGCCAGACGATCCAATCCGCTCCCTGCGCCCCGGCCGCACCCGAGAGTCGCAGATAGGTCTCGAGAATCCGTTCGCGACGGGCGGCATCCCATTTCTCGCCCTGATCGATGTTCCCCTGGATCGCGGCGATGCGGATCCGCGCCGGGTCGGGATCGGCGGGCAGGGACAGCAGCGCGCCGACGACGTGGACGCCGACCGCGAACGCCGCGATCGTCCCCGCTGAGCGCAGGGCGCCCGCTCGCCCCTCGAGCCGCCGCCGCATCCGCAGCATCAGCAACCCGAGCGCGAGTCCGACGCCCGCCGCGAGAAACGAGAGCGCGTAGACCCCGCCGAAGCGGGTCCACGCGAGCAGCGGCACATCGCGATGGAGCGCGTAGCCGAGCGTGGCCCAGGGGAATCCGCCGAGCAGCCAGCCGCGCAGCCAGTCGACCGCGACCCAGGCGCAGGCCCCGAGCGGAACGGCCCAGCGCCGCCCGGCGACGCGCGCCCAGATCGCAGCGAAGAGCGCGGAGAACTGCGCGACCCAGTAGGCGGGGAGCAGCGGCGAGAGCAGGCCGAGCACGAGGGGCATGCCGCCATAGCCGACGGTGACGACGATGAACCAGTGGAAGAGGAGGACATGGGCGGCGAAGCTCGCGAGGAATCCCGCGCGGGCGGCGGCGCGCGGGGACAGGCCGTCGAGCCCCACGACGAGGGCCGCGGGTCCGAGCCATGCAAACAGCAGCCCCAGATCGAAGGCGCCGATGCCGGGGAGCTCGTGGGGGAAGGAAAGCAGGGTCGCGAGCGCGTAGAGCGCGAGGGCGAGCCGGCGCGCTCCCGGAGATCGAGCGATCACGACGCGAGCACCCGCCAGATCCGGCGCTCCTCGGCGAGCATGCGGCGCGCTTCGTCGTCTTCTTCGTGGTCGTGACCGAGCAGGTGGAGCACGCCGTGGACGAGCAGCTTCGCGACGGTGTCGTCGAGGCTCCGGCGGCGTTCGCGGGCCTGACGCGCGGCGGTGTCGACACTGATCACGACGTCGCCGAGCAGCTGCCCGCGCCGCTCCGAGAAATCACCCTCGACGAGCGAGAAGGAGAGCACGTCGGTCGGCCGGGGCTTCCCGCGGTACTGCCCGTTCAGCGCTCCGATCTCGGCGTCGTCGACGAGTGCGATCGAGAGCTCCGCCCGGGCATGGCCCGCCGCCTTCAGGATCAAGGCGGCGCGGCGACGCAGCAGGGCCGGATCCACCCTCGCCCGCCGGCTCCGGCCCCGGACCGACCCCCGGACCGCCTCGGGCGGCCCGGAAATCAATACGCTCATCCGCCGTCTCCGCGGCCATCCTCGCCGTCGCGAGGCCCGGGCGACGGGGATCGACGCGGGGACTCGGCCGCCCGCCCGTCTGTGAGCCTGGCCTCTCCGGCCCGTGCCTCTCCTGCCCTCGCCTCTCCTGCCCTCGCATAAGCCTGGATGATCGACTGGACCAGCGGATGACGCACGACGTCGGTCGCGGCGAATTCCATGATGCCGATCCCGCGCACGTCGCGCAGCACGCGCGTCGCCTCGACGAGACCGCTCTCGGTGCCGGACGGGAGGTCGATCTGGGTGACGTCGCCGGTGATGACGGCTTTCGAGTTGTCGCCGAGGCGGGTCAGGAACATCTTCATCTGTTCGCCGGTCGTATTCTGCGCTTCGTCGAGGATCACGAACGAATCGTTGAGCGTCCGGCCGCGCATGAAGGCGAGCGGGGCGACTTCGATCGTTCCGCGCTCGATCAAGCGCCCGGCCTTCTCGACGTCCATCATGTCGCGGAGCGCGTCGTAGAGCGGGCGCATGTACGGATCGACCTTCTCCGCGAGATCGCCAGGCAGGAAGCCGAGCCGTTCGCCCGCCTCGACGGCCGGCCGCGTCAGGATGATGCGCGAGATCTCGCGGCGGTTCAGTGCCGCAATCGCCATCGCCATGGCGAGATAGGTCTTGCCCGTCCCCGCCGGTCCGACGGCGATCGCGATGTCGTATTTCTGGATCAGGTCGACATAACGACGCTGCGCGAGGTTCTTCGCGCGGATCGTCTTGAGCGAACCGCGCAGGATGTTCTCGTAGACGTCCTTCAGCTGGACCTCGGGCTCGTCGCTCAGCATCCGGATGACGTGGCGGACGTCCTGCCCCCGAACGCCCCGCCCCGACTTCAGCAGCTGGTAGAGCTCCTCGAGCACGCGCCGCGCCAACGCCGGCTTCGTGTCGGGCCCCTTGATGCGGATCTCGTTGCCGCGCGCGTGGATCTCGACCCCGAGCGAGCGCTCGAGCAGTCGCAGCGTCTGCTCGCCGTCTCCGTAGAGGGCGACGGCCATCGAATTGTCGTCGAAGGAGAGACTCTCGTGGGTCGCTTCGTGATCCTGGGCCAGCCGACTGCTCCTCGGTCGTCCGAACGACCTTCCGTCGACCGGCCCCGGATGGGCAGGCCGTTTCGGTCCGGCGGGGTTCGAACGGCCTCGCTCCGGATTCGACGGCGAGAGCCGATCTGCGAGAAGCGATCTTCCCGAGTCGTTCTCCGGGAGCCCACCTCCGCCACGGCCCCAACTTCAGCGCAGGGGCGGGAGGAGCACCACCTCGTCGTCGCGAACGGCGTAATAATACTCAGCGAGCCGAGCGGACGTCAACGAACGATCGAGTTCGCTGGCGCGTCCGGCAATCGCCTCGAGACGATCCGGATACGAGCCCGTCTCGAATGCGTGGAGATCGACGAGCCCTCGCACGAGCTCTGCCTCGGCATCGGCGCCGATGCGGTGGAGGAACCGGTCGGGAATCGGCGATCCGGGCAGCCCGCCCGTCGGCCCCGAGCGATCGATCGCGACACCGGCGAGCACGAGGATCAGCGCGAACGGAACCAGGGTCGCCACCGCCGTTCGCAGCGAGGGCATCATCGACTTCGCGCTGATCGGCCTGCGCGGCGGGCGGCGCACTTCCGTCGTCGCGACTTCGATCAGACCCGCCTGTCTCAGCTCGGCGAGCACGCGGGTCGCCTCGAACGTCCCGACGCGCGAGAGATCGACGACACGCCGAACGCTGAGTCGTCCGTCGATCAGCTTGAGCACGCGCTCGACCTTTTCGAACCGGCCGTCACCGCCGCCCTGCGCCGCGAAGGCCCGCGAGGACTCGAGGCTGCCGATCCGCCGGAAGACGACGTCCTGGGAGGGCACGGCCGCCGCGAAGGTCTGCCATTCGTCGAGCATCCGCAGACCGTCCATCAGGATCTGCTCGGCGCCGAGCAGACGCTCGGGCGGCAGGTCGTGGTCGATCGGCTCGGCGGAGAAATGGAACTCACCGCTCTTGCGACGCATGATGTCGAAGACCGTCTCGTGCGTCAGGAGATCCTGAACCTCGCCGAGCGACTCGGCATCGAGACGACCGCTGGCGACCAGCAGATCCGGAATCGGCCTTGCCGACCGCGCGCTCTCGCCGACCAGATCCCGCAGCTGATCCCGCGTGAGGTAGCCGGATCGGACGAGCTGGGATCCGAGCGCTCCGCCTTCGCCTTCCGGAAGGGTCGAGCCCCCGGCGACGACGCGCCCTTCGTCGAACGAGAGGAAGACCGCGTCGCCGCCTTCGCCGACGACGAGCAGACCGGTCTTGCGCTGTTGTCCGATCAGCTGGAAGACCTCGGCAATCCCGAAGTCCCGCAGGTTGCCATGCAGCGCGACGGCCATCCGACCCTCCTATCGATTCCGACTCGTGACGAAGCTGCCGACGACGATCGCGACATAGCCCGCGACTGCGAGACCGCCGAACAAGAGGAAGCCGAGCGGCGCGAGCGCACCGAACCAGAGCGGATCGACGATGATGCCGGCTGGCCAATACACGAAGGTCGCGGTCCAGACGAAGAGCGCGACCCCGAGCAGCGAGAGATCGGGACGCCGCATCGCGAGACCTGCGATTCCGGGGACCAGGAGCGAGCCGAGCCCGATCCATGCGTGGATCCGGGAATCCCGGCGCGCGAGCGTCTGGAGGCGGGCCATGCGCAGCTTGGGATCGGTCGACTCGGGGTTCTTGAAGAGATGGTGGCAGCCCTCGCAGAGGTCGTCGCTCCAGACGGTCTCCTCACAGCGGGTGCAGATGCGGGCACCGCATCGGCTGCAGTTGCTCGAGCGGTCGTAGCGTCCCGTGCAAAGCGTCGCGACGAGAACGACGAAGGCGAAGGCGCCAGCCGTCGCCGTCCAGCCCTTTCCGATTCGCCCCGGAGCGATCCATTCCGAGAGCTGGACGAACGGCGGCTCGGTGAGGGCGCGCGCGCGCAATCGATCGCGCAGGATCTGGATCGGGAAGCCGAGGTCGGCGACGAGCTTCGGATCGGAGAGGCTCGAGAGGGCCTGGACTTCGCCGTCGTCGAGCCGCTGGGCTCGGGCGAGCGTCGCCTCGTACTCGTCCATGCGCAGGAGCGCGGCGTAGGCCTGGCTCAGATCGAACGACAGCGTGGGCGAATCGAGCTGCGCCGCAGCACGCTCGAAGCCCTTCGTCGCCTCGTCGATCCGCCCGGCACGCATTTCGATCGTCGCTCGATTCGCGAGCACGACGGCGTCCGCCGGCCATCTGCGAGCCATGAGGTCGAGGCGGTCGACGCCCTGTCGCGCGAGATCGAGGCGACGGTCGCGGTAGGCGAGCGCGTGGGCGGCAGCCAGATCAGCCTCGGATACCGCTTCCAGCCGCTCGACATCGGCGCGCGTCTCCACGCCCTTTGCGATCGCCAGGGCGCTGCGGACGATCGCGTCCTGCTCGACGACGGTGGTCGCGATCGAGCTCCAATGCGCCAACGGATGAAGCGCCACGACCCACAGCGTTGCAGCCATCAGGAGCACGCTCTTCTCGAGCCCCTTGCCATGGAGGAAGGCGATGGCGAACGAGAAGAGCACCAGACCCGCGATTCCCTCGCCGAGTCCGATCGGGACGAGCATCGCGCACGCGAGCAGGGCGGCGCGCGCGAATCCCGGCATTCCGGTCGACAGAAGGTCGCCGAGATCGTGGGCGGCATGCGGAAAGGCCTTGAGTCCCATCAGGATCAGAAAGACGGACGCCGAGACCAGCGAGACGATCCAGGCCAGCAGAAAGCCGTTGCCGAGCAGCCAGAGCTGGGACTCGAGCTGGTGGACGAACGTCCAGACCATCGTCCCGAAGACCTTGACCGCCGCCCCCGCCTCTCCCCGGCTCCAGAGTTCCTGGATCCATGCCCAGTAGAGGGCCGGCATCTGGGGCGCGAGTGCGCGTGCGAGCTCGGCGGCGTTCTCGACCTCTTCCGCCCGCCCCGTCTCGAGGACGATCCGGGCGGGCGAGCGCAGATCCCCGAGGCCGTACTCGAGGCGCAGCCGGCGCAGGGCAGCCGCGCGCGCCTGGGGCGTCGGAGGCGCGGCGCGCCAGGCCTCGAGAACGCGGTCGCGCGGCGCTTCGACCGGGTCGGAGGTCTCGAGCTCGGCAGCGGGATCGGCGAGCGCCCCCTCGGCGATGGCGGATGCATCGCTCTCGGCGGCGATCGGGTCGGGGACGGATGCGGCCGGGGCGTCGACGGCCTCGGCGACTCCGACCGAAGAGGCGAGGAGCGCGTAGACGGCGAGTGCGGCGGCGAGCCGGAATCGATGGAGCAACCGAAGCGCCCTCCAGGCGGATGGATTCGGCTGGCGCTATCGGCGAGCGAGGTAGGCACCTGAAGGCCATCCCCTCGGGTCAACCGCATTTGCTTTTCTTTTCGAGCGCGAATCGCTCTCGACGCGAGGGATGGCCCTGAGTAACATGCCGCGCCCACGAACAAGGAGCCCGGTGTTGGCCAATCACAAGTCCGCCCTCAAGCGAATCAGCCAATCCGAGCGCCGTCGCAAGCGAAATCAGCACATCCGAAGCAAGATGCGAACCGTCGTGAAGCGGTATCGCGATGCCCTCGAGTCGGGCAACGCCACCCAGGCCGGTGAGGCCTTCAAGGTGGTCGAGCGCGAAATCCGTCGGGCGGCCTCGCGCGGCGTGATCCCGCGCAAGCGGGCGGATCGAAGCGTCGGACGTCTCGCCAAGCGGCTCAACGCGCTTTCTTCCTGACGGCTTCCTGACGGCTTCCTGACGGCTTTCCGACGGCTTTCCGACGGGTTTCGACCGGTCTCGATCTTCCGCGTGCCCGTGAGCGCGATCGCCAGTCCTGACGATTGCCCGGGGAGCGCCGCGGGCGAGGCGATGTCTTCACATCCTCTCAGCTGGCGAGCTGGATGACGAGCTGCTCGAGCGCCCGTTCCGGGCGCAGGACCCCGGCACCCTTCAGCTCGATATCGGCGCGATGGATGGCGCGCAGGCAGCCGACCAGGCGCGCAGGCGGAAACCGTCGCGCCTGCTGCTCGAGCTTGCGCACGACGAAGGGCGGCCCCTTGATCGGCTCGCCCTGCCCCGCACGCAGCAGCCGGCGAAAATGCGAGGCGAGCGCGCCGAGCACCGCCTGCGACGCCTCCCCCTGGCCCAGCATCTGGGCGAGCTTCGCGAGGGAATCCGCCGTCCGGCCCTGGCCGATCGCATCGGTGAGCTCCCAGATCGATTCCTCCGCGACGCTCGCGACGCCGACGGCGACCGCGGCCCGATCGATCCGGCCGCCGGTCCCGACGTAGAGCTCGAGCTTCTCGAGCTCGCGCCGCAGCATCAGCAGATGCGGACCGACGCGCTCGCAGAGCAGCTCGGCAGCATCCTTCTCGATCTGCACGCCGAGCCGGCGGGCGTCGCGCTCCAGGAAATCGACGAGTTCGCGGGTCGCGGTCGGCGAGGCGCAGTCGATCTCGGCCGCCGGCTCACGGAATGCCTTCACCCAGCGACTGCGCCGATCGATCTTCCGAGCGACCACGACGAACACCGCGGTCGCCGCCTCCGAGAGCGAATCGAGCGCCTGCTCGATCCCGCGTCCCCATGCTTCGTCGATGCCTGCGCCGCGCCCCTCGCCTTCTCGCAGCACGACCAGACGCCGACTCGCCATCAGCGGCAGCGTGCCGAGCGCATCGGCGAGCCGACCCGGCGAGGCCGAGTCGGCCTCCAATCGATCGAAGTTGAAGTCGCGCGGCCCCTCGGCGAGAACGCGGGATTCGATCGCCTCGAGCGCTGTATCGCGCAGCAGCGGCTCCTCGCCCGCGATCAGATAGGCGGGCCGGATCCTTCCCTTGCCGAGCTCGGCCGTCAGCTGCGCGAGGTTCATCCGCCCGCCCCTTCGGACTTCGAGGGCACCGGCCGGTCGATCAGCTCGATCGTATCCGCGACCCGCGAGGCGAGCTGATCGGAGAGGTGACGCAGCGCCTCCAGGCGATTGGAGCGCGTGACCTCGATGTCTGGGCTCGCGAGGTAGGACTCCGTTTCGGAGAGCATCGTCGAGTCCAGCTTGATCACGTCGCCGCCGGCGAGCTGCACCTCGAGATCGAGCACGAGCGTCAACGAATATTCGAGGGCAGCGACGAAGCTCGAGAAGCTACGACTCGTCGTCTCGAGGGGGCGGATGCGGCCCCGCACCCGGAGCTCGGCGCTCTCCGGCTCGTTCGTGAGATGCAGCCGAGCCCGGCTCCCGACCTCGCGGCGAAGCGAATCCGTCACGATGCGGTCGAGCCAGGGCTCCGGCGAATCGCTCCGGAGCGCGAGGATCGCGATCCTCGGCCGCTCGGATTCGGGCCGATCGCCCCGCCCGGATCCGCCGGCGCTGCCCGCGAGCGTGCTGCGATAGCCGCACGCCGAAAACATCAGCACGAGCAGCGACGCGAGCAGGAGACGGGGGAACGAGCCCGGACGAAGCATGGAAGACCGATAGCATGCCCGCCCATCCGCGGGCGAAGCCGCCGGCGACGCGCCCGCCTCAGGCCGGCAGCTTGAGCAGGTCGCGCGCGATGCTGAGGACCCGGTTCGCCTGGATCGGCTTCGTCAGGTACTCGTTGGCGCCGAGGGCGATGGCGCGCTCGCGGTCGTCTTTCGCGCCTTCGGTCGTGATGACGCAGATCGGCATTTCGGCCAGCGTCTCGTCGCTGCGGATCAGGCTGATCAGCTTCAATCCGTCCATCACCGGCATGTTGATGTCGACGAAGACCAGATCGAAATGATCGCCCGTGACCTTGCGCAGGCCGTCCATTCCGTCTTGCGCCTCGACGATCTGGACGCCCTTCATCCGCTTCAGGGCGAAGACGAGGAGCTGTCGCATCGTCGGGCTGTCTTCGACGATCAGGATCCGGTGATCGGCCATCTGCAGTTCCTCGATCCCGTGCGTCCGGCGCCCAGTGCGCCGGAGCGCGCGTCAATTCGAATTTCGATCCATCGGACCCGAGCCTGTACCCGCGCCCGCACCCGCGCGCGACGGGGAATCGGGCATCAAACGCGACGACAGCAGCGCTGCCGCCGCGTGGCTCTCGAGCAGACCGAACAGCTGCCGGTCGAGCTCGGAGAGCCCGGCCTTCTGGTCGAAGAGCTTGTAGAGGGCGATCGCACCGAGCGCCTGTCCACGCGCGTAGAGCGGAATGACGGCGAAGGGCTCGCCCTCTTTCGGGACCTCGCCGCCCGGCGCTCGAGACGCGACGTACGTCGTCCCGTCGGCGACGACGGAGCCGACGAGTCCCGTACCGACCGGGATCACCGGAAACGAATCCAGCGGACGCCCCTCGCAGGCGACGGGAATCAGACGTCCGCTCGGCGCGTCGTACGAATACAATGCGAAGACCTCGGCACCGATCAGGTTGATCACGATCTCCGAGATCGCGGCGATCACCTCGCTCGGCTCGAAGGAGGCGTGCAGCTGGTAGCTCGCGACGTAGAGGTTCGCGAGGTCGTTGTGTCGCTCTTCGATCTCGGCATGACGAGCGGCCCAGGCCTGGTTGCGCGACTCCGCAGCGCGCAGCTCCTCGAGCAGCTCGCGATTCTCCGCGCTGAGCTCGTCGATCTTCGCGATCCAGTCTCGCAGCGCGGATTGCTCCGCCCCGTGCTCGTCCGCTTCGCACTCGCCGCCGCCCGCCGCATCCGCTGCGGCCGAGACCTCGACGAGCCGCCGCCGCAGACGTGCGGTCTCGTCGAGTAGCGCGAGGGTGAGCTCGGTACCGCGCGCGAAGAGCGCGAGCAGCTCCTCCGCCTCGGCACGATCGTCCGCGATCTCCGCGTCACCCATCGGGACTCCGCTCCCAGACTGCGAAGCGGCAGGCAAGCTTGCCAACCGCCGATCTTCCTGAGCGATTGCTCGTCCGCCGCACACCCCGACTTGAGCGTGGTGCGCTCCCGGGTTCCGAAGCGGCTCGGTCGGGGCGGCTCCGCCCCAGAGGTCAGCGATCCGCGTCGTCGAGTCCGGAGCGCGCGAGCGAGTGCCAGACGTCGTCGCGCTCCTCTCCGAGCACCGGTCGGCGATAGACCAGCTCGCGTCTCAGGTGTTTCAGCTCGAAATCCGTTGTCACGCTGGCGAGGGACTCCGAACGGCCCAGCAGCAGACATCCGCCGGGGCGGAGCTTCGCATGGAACGATTTCATGACGCGCCTCTTCGTCGCGAGGTCGAAGTAGATGATCACGTTTCGACACAGGATCACGTCCATCGTCCCGACGAGCGCGAGCTTCGCCTCGTCGACCAGGTTCAACTGCATGAAGTCGACGTGACGGCGGACCTCGTCGGAGATCTTCGAGATCCCGTCCTTGCGCGAGAAATATCGCATTCGCAGCGAAGCATCGGCGTCGCGGAACGATGTCTCCCGATAGAGCCCGGTGCGCGCACGCGCGAGCACCGACCGCGAGATGTCCGACGCGAACACCCGGAAATCGCGCCCCGGCACGAAGCCCGCCTCGAGCGCGAGCATCACGATCGAGTACGGCTCCTCGCCG
>CAUJGH010000645.1 GCA_963169575.1 Myxococcota bacterium
CAGCGGCGCCTTCGATGCCCTGGAGGAGATCCTCGCGGCGCTGCCCATCGACGACGCCTTGCAGTCGGACGAAGAGCTGCCGCCGACGAGCGAAGTCGACCCGACGCTGCGGATCACGATCGTCGGACGCCCCAACGTCGGCAAGAGCTCCATCGCGAACCGCCTGGCCGGCGAGGACCGCATGGTCGTCGCGGATTCGCCCGGTACGACGCGCGACGCGGTCGACATCGAATTGATCCGTGAAGGCAAGCCGTACGTGCTCGTCGATACCGCGGGACTTCGCAAGGTCGGTCGTCGGCAGGGTCCTGGCGAGCACGGCGGAGCCCTGATGACGCTGCGCTCGCTGGAACGCGCGGACGTCGCGCTGCTCGTCGTCGACGCCGCCTCGGGTATGGCCGATCAGGACGCGCGCGTCGCCTCGCTCGTCCGCGAACACGGCTGCTCTGCGCTCGTGCTCGCGAACAAATGGGATCTCGTGCCGAACGATCGGCGCGAAGACGTGCTGGCGGACATCCGCCACGGCCTCCGCTTCATGGCCGACGTGCCCATCGTTCCGGTCTCGGCTCGGACGGGCTCGGGGTTCGGACCGCTCTTCAAGAAGCTCCGCCGCGTCTTCGAAGCCGGCTCGCTCCGGATCCCGACGGCGGACCTCAATCGCTGGCTGCGGGACGTCGCCGAGAAGCATCCCCCCGCGATGGCGGCCCGCGGTCCCTCGCGCCGGCCCAACAAGCTCTTCTATGCCTCTCAGGTCGGTGTGCGGCCCCCGACCTTCGTCGTCTTCTGCAGCGACCCGGACAATCTCCAGACCTCGTACGTCCGCTTCCTCGAGAATCAGCTGCGCGAGAGCTTCGGTTTCGAGGGCACCCCGATCCGCGTCCGGCTCCGGGCCCGGGGCGGTCGCAAGGAAGCGGACTGAGCTCTCGACGACGCAGACCGCCTCGTCCGTCCGGTCGGGCCTCGAAGTCCCGAGGTGCTCGGATACAATCCGGCGCCCAGAACCGCCTGCCGAGGCGAGCGCCTCGTGCGGCGCGAGCGAGGAATCATTTGTGAGCAGCAAACACACGAATACGACCGCCGAGACGCTGGCGCAGCTCGAAGCGACCGGCGATCGCCTCGCGGAGTGGTCCTCGCAGCACGCGGCGGCAATCCTCGCGGTCTTCGCGACGATCCTGGCGTTGGCAGCGGGAGTGGGGTTCTACGTCCAGTATCGAGCTGAAGGTCGCCAGGAAGCCGCCAACGCCCTCGCGCTCGCGACCAGCGAGTACCGACAGGCGATGGGAGCCGATCCGCTGGGCGGCGAGATCCCGGAGCCGGCCAACGCCGAGCTCGCGGCCGCTACCCGAACGAAATTCAGTGCACGCTTCGCCGAGGTCGCCTCCGCCCATCCGCGAACGGTTTCGGGCGCGCTGGCCTGGCTCGAGGCGGGTCAGCTGGCGCTCGAGCTCGGCCAGGCCGATGAAGCGCGCTCGCGCTTCGAGAGCGCCCGCGAATCGGCCCGGGGGACCGCCATTGGCGCGCTCGCATCGATCCGGCTCGCGCGACTCGCGGAGGATGCAGGCGATCTGGCCGGTGCCGCGCAGGCGTTCGAATCGGCGGCGGCCGTGGCGAGCTATCCGCTCCGGGCAGGGGCGCTGGCGGATGCGGCGCGCTGCTGGATCACGGCCGGCGAGACCGACAAGGGACTCGCCGCCTATCAGCGACTCGAAGCGGAATTCCCGGATCAGGCGGTCCCGCCCGCGATCGAGGCCCTCGTCGAGGAGCTGCGCGCGAAGACGTCCTGAAGAGGGCGGGATCGAACCCGCCGGGCGAACCAATTCTACACCACCGATAAGATAGATTATGTCAACTGAAGACCGACGAGCGGCGAATGGAAGATCGATCGACCCCGCACCGTCGGCGCCTTCCGTCCGGACTGCGTCGCTGCGGTGGTCTTCACGTCTTTTCCTCGGTGTCCTGCTGGCCGTCGTCGGCCTTTCATTTCCCCATCCAGGGGTGCTGAAAGCATCTGCCGACGAGCCCCGGCTGCGGCTTGCGGATCTCGACGGACGCTGGCGCCAGATCGAGGATCCCGGATCGACGCAGGCCCGACTGCGCGCCATCGATTCGGCGGTCGAGCCGCTGACCTGGGTCGTGCGCAAGATGGCGGCCGGCGTATTGCGCTCGTCGACGGCGCCGAGACCGACGCTCGACTTCATCTGGGATGGAAATCGGCTCCACGAACGCGTTCCGGGCCAGCACCGGATCGAGACCCGGCTGATCGAGCCCGGAGCCGATCCGTTCCGGGCCATGGATCCGCGCGGCGAAATGTTCGAAGGCGCATGGGACTGGACGTCGGACGGACTGCGGCTGCGCTGGCAGCAACACCAGGCGCACGGCTCGAACGTCTATCGGATGTCGCTCGATCGCCGAACCTTGATCGTCGATCACGAGATCCAGGTCACGGCGCTCTCCGGCTTGCGCCCGATCGCCTATCGCTCGCGTTTCGCGAAGGACGACCTCCCCACCGTTGCCAGCGGCGCGAATTCCGAGGCGCCCTGAACGCCACCCGACGTTCGGCTTGCTCGATTTCGCCGACCGCGGACCGAATGCATTCGGGGGTTTTCACGCCCGCTTCGTTCGCAGCGACGCGCCGAAGTCGAGACACTGGCCGGATGCCGCTCGAACCGCTAAAAGCACGACGCTCGATCGTCCGGCCAGACGTGCGAAATCGGTGTTCCAGCCTTCGGAGCCCCCGACTTCCTGAAGCGTCCGGACGAATTTCGAGATCGGCGGCTCACCCTGCCCCGAGCCCGCTCGCGCGGGCAAGGCGGCCCCCTCACGGAGACAGAGAGACGCATGAGTCCGACCAAGAAGAAGGCGCCCGCCCCGAAGAAGACCACCGCGAAGAAGGCCGCCTCGAAGCCGGCGCCGGCCCCCAAGACCGCTCGGTCGTCGAAGGCCGAGAAGCCCGCCCCCGCCCGAAAGGCCGCAGAAAAATCGAAGCCCGCGGCACCGGCCCGGAAGGCGAAGACCCCCGCGAAGAGCAGCGACAAGAAGGTCGAGAAGGTGGCAGAGAAGGTGACCGGGAAGAGCGCAGAGACGAAGGGGACGACTGCCCATCCTGCCCCGAAGGCCCCCGCCAAGGCGGCGCCCGCAGCGAGCGTCGAATCGAAGTCGACGAGCAAGCCCGCTGCGGCTGCGAAGAGCAAATCCGCGGCCGGCAAGGCGGCCGGGAGCGCAGCGGCGGCGTCTCCGGCCCCCGCCAAGCGAAGCAAGCCTCGCAAGCCGGTGGTGCCGACGGGTCCCCGACATCCGAAGCTCGGATTCCGCTGGTCGTGCTATGGCTGCGGCGCCAAGTTCTACGACCTCGGCAAGGAAGAGCCGCTCTGTCCGAAATGCGGCGCCGATCAGCGGGATCGGCCCGCCGACGAGCCGCGCCAGAACATCCCGGATCCCGCCCGACCGCGCGTCGTGCGGCCGATGGCGCAGCTGCTCGACGACGACGAGCCGGTGGCACCGCTGGTCGAAGACGATCTCGGGATCGACGACGTCGTCGAGGCGGGCGACATGTTCGAGGGGGATGGCGACATCACGCATCTCGAACTCGACCCGGCGGAGCTCGCCGAGGAGAGCATCGAGGCGAGCGAGCCCGACGAGTACTGAGACGCGAGCGCCGCGCGCCGAGACAGGCGCACGCCCACGCTCAGAACGAGGTCAGGCGTTGCAGATGCAGCGCCGCACCGTCCGCCGTCCCCGCCCGATGCGCGAGCTCCGCGTCGAGCGCAGCGAGCGTCGCTTCCTTTTCGGCGACCGCGCTCGCGGCGTCCCGGATGGCGTTGCTCGCGCGGGTGGTGCGATTGAACTGAGCGGCATTGTCCCCGACCGATCCTCGATCGCGCGCCCCGCTCATGCGATGGCCGCGCGCCCGCTCGAAGCGGGCACGGCTCGCCGCGAGCTCCGCGGCGACGGCATCGCGCAGGAGCGAGACGTCGCGCTGCGCGTAGCCCGAATACGGACGACTGAGCGCGCCCGCGCGCTCGAGCTGATAGTTGCGGTGATAGTTCCAGGCCCCGAGACCGAGGAGTACGGCGAGCAGGAGCGCCAGCGAGCCGGTGGAATTGCCTGCGACCCGGCGTCGATCGATCGGTCGGTTCATGGTGGCCTCCGCGCGGGATCCGGAACGCTTCGGATCGAGCCGCTCATCGGCTGGTCGGGGATTCCGCTCAATCCCCGCTTTGCGGATTCGGCTCGGCAGCGGCGGCGCGAGTGCCGAACGCATCCGCGCGGTAGATCGTCCGGTAGGCCTCGACGCTGCGCAGGACCCGCTTCACGTAGCTCTGGGTCTCGGCGTAGGGAATCGATTCGACCCACTCGTCGTCGGGACGCCGATCGCCCGGCCCCCATTCCTCGACGACATGGGGCCCGGCGTTGTAGCTGGCCACCGAAGCCGAGAGCCGTTTCGGGAACCGGGCACCGAGCTCGCCGAGGTAGGACGAGCCGAGCTCGATGTTGATGCGTGGATCGAAGAGATCGTCCGGATGGAAGGAGGCGCGACCGACCCGATTTGCCAGCTTCGCGCCGGTCTCGCGCATGATCTGCAACAGGCCGCGAGCACCCACCGGCGAGATGACCTTCGGCCGATATCCGCTCTCTTCCCGCATGATCGCGTAGACGAGCTCCGGATGAACGCTGCCCGGCGAGCGGGTCGCCGATTCGACGAGCTCGGAGAAGGCGTAGGGCCACGCCATCTGCCAGACCTCTTCCCGGCCCTCGATCGGACCCCGCGCGAGCTCGAGCTCGTAGGCCTCGACGACGAGTCGCTGCGCGGTGTGATAGTCGGCCGCGGTCGTGAGCAGGCGCGAAAGCTCGAGTCGATCCTCGAGCCCCCCGGCCAATCGGATCAGCCGCCCCGTTTCGGAGGCGCCCTCTTCGTGGAGTCCTGCCTCGACGAGGATCCGGACGCGTGCGAGCGCGCTCGGTGTCAGCCGTCGCCGACCCGATGCGATCGCGCGGCCCTTCGGCGGGATCGGCGCGTCCCCGACGAGCGCCTTCGCGCGCCAGCCGTAGTAGGAGAGCGGGTAATCGCGTGCGAGCGCGGTGAAGGCATCGCGGGCCGGCTCGGCCTCGCCCGCCTGTGCGCGCGCGCGCGCCCGCCAGTATTCGGGCTTCAGGCGTGCGATCGGGTCCGTCGTCGCGCGAGCCAGGGCCTCGAAGCGCTCGGCCGCCTCCGCGAACCGCCGCTGGCGATAGTCCGCCCATCCGAGCTTCCAGAGCGCCGTCCGCGAGAGCTCGCCCTGTCGCGGTTCGTCGGCGAGCCACGCGAGATGGACGCGCGCCTCCTGCTCGCGTTTGCGCCCCTCGAGCAGGCTCGCCGCGAAGAACCGGGCATCGGACTGGTTGGGCCCGGGCTCCCTGGCCAGCCGTTCGAAGGCCGCGATGGATTCGGGCACACGATCGGCACGCGCCAGCGATCGCGCACGCCAGATCGGAATGTCGCCCGTCTGCGGCAGGGCTTCGAAGGCCTCGAGGGCTGCGGGATAACGGCGCAGGCGAAAGAGCGTATGGGCGCGCTGGGTCATCGTCTTCGCGCGGAGCGTGCCCGGGAGCCCGATCGAGAGCGCGCGGTCGTAGGCCTCGAGCGCCTCTTCGTTATGGAGCTCGGAGAAGAGCCGATCGCCGCGCTGGCGCCACTCCTCGGCGGTGCGCACCGCGCTCCCGGGCGCGGATTCGAGCGCGTCGAGACGCTCGGAGGCCAGGCGGGCTTCGGGGCTCGCAGGATGTCGACTCCAGAGCCGGAGCCAGCTCGCCCGGGCCGCCTTCGCATCCCCCGTCCGATCCTGGCTCTCCGAGATGCGCCCGAGCAGGGCCGAGCGCGCTTCCGGCGTCTCGGCCTCCGAGTAGGCGAGCGCCCAGGCCGAGCGCGCCGCGGCTTCGTCACCGAGCTGCTGATGGAGCTCGCCTTTCAGCGTATGGAGCTCCGAGCGCAGCGGCGAATTCGGATGATCCGCGAGCGTGCGATCGATCTCGGCCTGGGCCTCGGCGCCGCGGCCGCCGTCGCGCAGCGCCCGGGCCCGGAGCCAGCCTGCGTAGTCCGCGACGATCGAGTGGCGCTGGCCGAGCGCCTCGAAGATCCGATCGGCCCGCGCATGGGCGCCGCGGCTGCTCGCCGCGATGCCTTCGCGCAGGAGCGCCGCGGGATTGTCGAGCATCGTCTCGTCGAGCGGCGCGTCGTCCGGAAGGCGCTCGACCTCCGGCGAAGCAGCGGCAGCCGCGATCGCGGGCTCCGTCTCCGCGCGCGCGGTTCCGACGGGACCGATCATCGCGAGCCCCAACGCGGCGAGCGCGAAGATCCGGATCAGCGCGTGCGAAGCAGTGCTCGCGGGGGCGGCGCATGCGCGAGCGCAAGCGGGAGCGCGCAGGACCGCGCGCGAACGGAGAATCCTCGCGAAGATTCGAGAGCGCATCGGCAGCGGGATCTCCGTCGGGTTCGACTCGGCCAGGTTCTTTGCGGCCCCGGCCCGGTGGCGCACGCCCGGCATTCTGGCCTCGGGATTCATGCTGTCAATTGTGTCCACCGACCGCACATCGGTTCACACCGACCTCCATCCATTGAGCCGGCAGACCCACCCCGGTAACGTCTGCCCACCTTGCGCCGCTCTGCTCTTCAACTCGACCGGAATCGACTCCGGATGACGCTTCCGACCGGGCGGCGCGCCCTCTTCCTCATTCTCCTTCTGGCCCTGCTTTTCGGCGTGGGCGGAACCTGCCCGCCGGAGAAGATCCGGCAGACGAGCCCGCCGCGCCCGGAAGCCGAAGTGCCGACCGCCGCCGATTCCGCGGACGGGACCGATAGCGCCGCCGGCGAGGAGCCGATCGTTCCGGCGAGCGGCGTGGCCGCGATGGAGCCCGCAGCAACCGCCGATTCATCCGGGCCGCCGCACGCCGCCGCACGCGGCCTCTGGGTGCTCGCCGAAGGCTCGGTGCGCGTGCTCGGCGATCCCGCGCGGGTCGAGCCGCTGCTCGAGCGCGCGGCGCGGCTCGGTGCGACGGATCTCTTCGTCCAGGTCTATCGGGGCGGGCGCGCCTTCTATCCGGCGGGCCCGGCCTTCGAGCGGGCGCCCGGGGTCGGCGCCTTCGCAGTCGATCCGCTGGCGCTCTTGATCCACGACGCGCATGCGCGCGGCATGCGGGTCCACGCCTGGGTCAACGTCCTCTCGCTCTCGACCCGCCGCGATGCGCAGCTGCTCGCCGAACTCGGCCGCGACGCGATCCTCGTCGATCGCCACGGTCGCTCGCTCCTCGACTACCCGGAGCTCGACCTGCCCGAACCGGATCGCCGGTTCTATCGCATGGGAACCCCCGGGCTCTATCTCGATCCGGCCGTGCCGAGCGTACGCGCGCGAATCCTCGCGACGTTCGAGGATCTGGTCACGCGCTATCCCGAGCTCGACGGTCTGCATCTCGATTACATCCGCCACCCCGACGTCCTGCCCTTCATCCCGGGCGCGCGCTTCGGAGTCGGCCTCGACTTCGGCTACGGCGAGATCGCGCGGGCGAGGTATCGCGAGGAGACCGGACGCGTGGATCCGATCGCGGGGGCCGCGCCGGGCGTCATCCGCGACGCAGAGGCCTGGGATGCCTGGAAGCGCGCGCAGGTCACGACCCTGGTCGAGGCGATCGGCGCGAACACGCGGGCGATCCGGCCGGGCCTGATCCTCTCGGCGGCCGTCATCCCCTACGTCGAACGCGCCTATCTCTCGCTCGCCCAGGACTGGCCGGGCTGGCTCGCCTCCGGCGCCCTCGACCTCGCGATCCCGATGGTCTACACGCGAGACGATGCGCTGCTCGCCTATCAACTCGAGGGCTATGTCGGACTGAATGGCGCGGCGCGCCTCTGGCCGGGCCTCGGGGTCTGGCTCTTCGATGCCGATCCTGCCCGCGCGCTCGCGCAGCTAGCGAAGCTGCGAAGCCTTCCCTTCGCCGGTGAAGTCCTCTTCTCGGACGATGCGATCGCTCAATCCCCCGCGCTGCTCGAGGCCCTTTCGGCGCCCCGGATCGCTGCGCCGTGAAGCGAGACGAGGCGGGCGAAGCGTCGACCGATCGACTCGAGTCGATCCTGCGAGACTACGATTTCGAGCTGCCCGAGTCGCAGATCGCCCAGACGGCCCTGCCCGAGCGCGAGGCGTCGCGTCTCCTCGTGCTTTCGCGCGAGACGGGCGCGATCGTCGAGCCCGAGCGCGATCACCGCGTCGGTGACCTGCCGCACTGGCTCTCGCCCGGGGATCTGCTCGTCGTGAACGCCACGCGCGTCGTCCCCGCACGACTGCTCGGACGCAAGGCGAGCGGCGGGCTCGCCGAGGCGCTGCTGCTCGGCCACGACGAATCGCCGGGCGCGCACCCGGGTGATCACCGCGCATTGGTCAAGCTGACGGGCCGCGTGCGGACGGGAATCGCGCTCGAATTCCGGCGACCGGATTCGCCGGGCGGCGAAGGCCCGGTC
The DNA here is from genome assembly GCA_963169575.1 of Myxococcota bacterium. Lineage (GTDB taxonomy): Bacteria > Myxococcota_A > UBA9160 > UBA9160 > UBA4427 > UBA4427. The sequence continues at coordinate 8,480 of CAUJGH010000645.1, forward strand.
GTCGCAGGGGAGATCGTCGCGCTCCACGGGCGCGGTGAGGTCACGCTCCGCTTCGGGGCCGGCGTCGATCCCCATGCCGTCGGCATCGCGCCGCTCCCGCCCTACATCCGCCGCGACCAGGACCAATCGCCCGAGGCCGATCTCGAGCGCTATCAGACCGTCTTCGCCCGCGAGCCCGGAGCGGTCGCCGCGCCGACGGCGGGTCTCCACCTGACACAGCCCCTGCTGGCTCGCCTGCGCGAGAAGGGGGTCGAGACCGCCGAGCTCGTCCTGCACGTCGGCGCCGGCACCTTCCGTCCGCTCGACGAAGCCGCATGGAGCTCGGGCCGGCTCCACCGCGAGCGCTTCGAGCTGCCCGTCGCCGTCGTCGACGCGATCGAGCGGACCCGCGCCGCGGGTGGACGCATCGTCGCCGTCGGGACGACGACGACCCGCGTCCTCGAGAGCTGCGCCGACGAGAGCGGACGGCTCGCCGCGGGACGCGGTGAAACGGATCTCTTCCTGCGCCCCGGCGACCGCTTTCGGATCGTCGATGCGCTGCTCACGAACTTCCATCTGCCCCGCTCCTCCCTGCTGATGCTGGTCGCGGCGTTCGTCGGCCGCGAGGCGATCCTCGCCGCCTATCGCCATGCGATCGCGCAGGGGTTTCGCTTCTTCTCGTATGGCGATGCGATGTTGATCCTCCCGACGCGAGGTGCCGCCCGTGCGCGCTGAAGGCTTCCGGATGGAGCCCCTCGCCGCCGACGGTCTCGCGCGCACGACGCGGATCACGACGCCCCACGGCGCGATCGAGACCCCGATCTTCATGCCCGTCGCGACCTTCGGCGCCGTGCGCGGGATCGGCGTCGACGAGCTCGCCGCGGCGGGCGCCGGGATCCTGCTCTCGAATACCTATCATCTCCACGAACGACCGGGCGAGGCGGTCGTGGATGCCCTCGGCGGACTCCACGGGTTCACTGGTTGGCAGGGCCCCTGGCTGACGGATAGCGGCGGATTCCAGATCACCTCCCTCGCGGACCGCGCGAAGATCGACGAGCAGGGCGTCACCTTCCACTCGGCGCTCGACGGCCGCCGCCGGCAGCTCACGCCCGAAGGCGCGATCGCGATCCAGGAAGCGCTCGGCTCCGACATCGCGATGGTCCTCGACGAGTGCCTCCCGGTCGCGAAGGACGACGCCGAACGCACCGACGCGCGCGCGATGGAGAGCGCGCTCGAGCGAACCCTCCGCTGGGCCGCGCGCTCGCAGAACGCGCGCCGGAAGCCCGAGCAAGCGGTCTTCGCGATCGTGCAGGGCGGCGCCGACGAGCGATTGCGGCGGCGCAGCGCGGAGGCAACGGCCGCCCTCGATTTCGATGGCCATGCCCATGGCGGTCTCGGCCTCGGGGAACGTCGCGACGAGCGGCGTGCCGCGATCCGGGCCGCCCATGACGCCCTGCCCTCCGATCGGCCGCGCTATTTGATGGGCCTCGGCCGGCCGATCGACCTGCTCGACGGCATCGCCGAAGGCGTCGATCTCTTCGACTGCGTGGTTCCGACACGCAACGGGCGTCACGGCCTCGTCTATACCTCCGAGGGCATCCTGCATCTGCGCAATGCCCGCTTCGAGCGCGACTCCGGACCGATCGATCCGGAGTGCGCCTGCCCCGCCTGCCGACGGCATTCGCGCGGCTACCTCCGGCATCTGCTCAAGAGCGGCGAAAGCCTCGGCGCACGGCTCGCCTCGCTGCACAACCTCACCTACTACTTGAAGCTGATGAAGCGAGCCCGGGAAGCCATCGCCACCGGTGACTTCGCGCTTCTGCACGCGGAGATCGAAGGGCTCGAGTCGCGCGCCTCCGGCGCCTAGCCCGCCGTCGCGAGCACAGGGCCGGTGTCCGGAGCCGGCGCCCCGCCCGGTCCGTTCTCCGATCCGAACCCCGCCGCGGCGACGGCGAGCGCCGCCCGCTCGGGGAGCGCATCGCCGAGGGCCGCCGGCACGATCTCGAGCCGCGCGGCTTGATGGGGCCAGATTCGGGCTGCGACCCGCTCGCGGAGGGGTTCGAAGCAGAGCGCCTCGCCCGCCGCGACCGCGATCGTGCCCAGCACGACGCGCGCCGGGTCGAATGCCATCACGAGCGGCACGAGGCCGAGGGCGAGGTGATCGAGCCAGCGCCCGAGCTCGGCGCGAGCGAATCCATCGCCCTCGCGCGCCGCGGCGAGCAGATGTTCGGGCCGGATGGGCGATCCGTCGGCTGCCGCAAGCCGAGCGACGCGGGTCGATTCCGGCGCGGTTCGGCGCAGACGGCGCGACCAGGCCTGCCCACCGACATAGGCCTCGAGGCAGCCGCGCAGACCGCACGCGCAGCGCAGCCCGTTGCGGACGATCGGGAGATGACCGAGCTCGCCGGCGAAACCGCTCGCTCCGCGCACCAGCTCGCCGTTGCAGATCACCCCCCCACCGACACCGGTCGACATCGTGAGGTAGACGAGATCTCGAATGCCGTGCCCCGCGCCGAATCGATGCTCGGCGAGGGCCGCGGCGTTCGCGTCGTTCTCGATCCGGACGGGGACTCCGAACGCTTCCGAGAGGACCGAGCGGACCGGGACGTCCCGCCAACCGGGTAGATTCGGCGGGTTCAGCAGAACCCCCGACCGCAGGTCCACCGGACCCGGAGCCGCGACGCCGACGCGCTCGAGGGGGCCGGCGCCCTGCCCGGCCTCCCGGAGCAGCGCCCGGGCCGAATCGACGAGCGCTGCGAGATCCGCTCGCCAGTCCCCGCTGAATCGCATGGGGCTTCGGGATCGGGCGAGGATCCGGGAAGTGTGATCAGCGACCACAAGGACGGATTTGGTGCCGCCGATGTCGAACCCCAGAAGCGCCACGCCTTCCGCTCCTCACCCGGATTTTCGCGGATCGCGCCGACCCTATCACAATCGACCTTGAGTCCCGGCCGAGCCGGACCGATGGGTTTGACAAGCATCGTCGCCCACCTGCGCCGACCTCTGCCGGTCGGTGGTGCATCGCCGGAGGTCCATCCATGCATGCCCCGTCCCCGTTCCGTTCGCTGCGCCCGCTGCTGGCCCTGGCGCTCGCGGCCGTCTTCCTGATTTCGCTGGGCTGCGCGAACGGCGAGTTCCGACCCAAGGATCCCTTCGATCGCGGACTCACCTTCAGCGAGGCCCAGCATCGATACACCGTCCTCGTCCGCTGGTCCGAGTTCCAGAAGGCCAAGGCGTTCGTCGCCGAAGACGAGCGCGAGAAATTCCTCGCCGACATGAAGGCCTGGAAGCACGCGCGCTTCACCGACTACGAATCCGAGGACGTCGAGCTCGACGACGAGAAGCAGAAGGCGACCGTCCACGTCACCTACACGCTCTACCTCCCCTCGACCCCGTACGAGCTCGAGATCACCGAGACGCAGGAATGGAGCCGCGAGGGTCTCGGCAACGCGTGGAGCGTGCGCTCGAGCTTCGCGGATACGCCGAAGATGGCGGCCAACCAGTAGTCGAGGGGCTCCGCATGGCCAGGCCGACCCGCATCCTGCTCGTCGACGACGTCGCGATGTTCCGCGATCTCGGCAAGGTCTTCCTCTCGCGCAGCGGTGCGGTCGACCTCGCCGCCGATGCGGCCGAGGCCCTCGAAATCGCGAAGGAACATCCGCCCTCGGTCGTGATCGCCGACATGCACCTGCCCGATCTCGACGGGCCGGCGATCTGCCATGCCTTCAAGAGCGATCCGGCCTACGGATTTCCGCGCATCGTGCTGCTCGCCCGGGCGGCCTCGCCCGCCGACCACGCCGCTGCCGTGCGCGCCGGCGCGGACGAGGTGCTCTTCAAGCCCCTCGAGCGCGAGAGCCTGATCCTCACCGTCCGCCGCCTCACCGAACACGACGCCCCCCGCGGCCTGCCGCGCGCCCGCGTCGAGCGCCCCGTCGAGATCAATGCCCGCGGACTGCGCATCACCGGCATCCTGCGCAACGTCAGTCGCGGCGGTCTCTTCATCGATGCGCCGCTCCGCCTGCGCAAGACCGAGGAGATCAGCGTCGCCTTCCATCTCGACGACGAGGCACCGGCGGTCTCGCCGACGGCCCAGGTCGTCTGGATCCAGCCGAACGACGCCGGACCCGACGGCATCGGCCTGCGCTTCCTCGAGATCGATGCGCCGACGATCGACCGCCTCGAGCATTTCGTGAGCGACCACTACCCGCGCAGCCAGAGCGTGCCGGCTTGAGAGGAGCCCCGATGACCGACCGAAGACGACCCTCCCGATGGATCCAGAAGACCGCCAGTGCCCTGCTCGCCCTCGCCCTGGCCCCCGCGCTCGCGATTCCCTTCGTGAGCGATCGGGCCTCGGCCGAAACCGAAGAGGAAGCCCTCGCCAAGAAGGCCGATTGGCAGGAGCGCTACCGCGTGCTCCGCAACAACGCGTATCGCATGCGCGAGAACGCCAAGAAGCTCCGGCGCGCCTACGGGCTCTCGCAGCACGCCAACTATCCGCGTGGCGGAGCGCGCGAAGAATTCAAGCTCCAGGTCGAGAAGGCCGAGCGCGACGCCGACGACTTCACGACCAAGATCGAGGCGTTCCACGACGAAGCGCGCCGCAACGAGATCCCGCCCGGCTGGCTCGCCGAGGTCGAGGACGAGCCCGTCGATCCCGGGCTGCCCGCCGATCAGGACGACGCCGATCCGGAGTCCGACGAGGATCGTGAAGGCCGCAATCCGATCTACCTGGACGACGAGGAATCCGACGACGACGACGCCTGAAAGGCGAAGAGCGGTCCCTCCTGTGCGGAGGTCCGCTCTCGTCGTCTGCGAGGACCGATCGGAAGTCCCGCGGCGCCCTGGGCGGCCGCGGGACTTCGCGTTTCGATCGACTAGAAGTCGAAGTCGCTTTCGGAGACGCCCTCCGGCGACCGGTCGCGATTCTCGCCCTTGATCACGGCGATCACGCGATCGCCCTGCTTGACGAGCGTCCAATGGCGCGTCGCCTGGCCGGCGGTCGGGTTCATGCGGACGCTCTCGACCGTGATCGGCTCGTCGCTCCCGTTCGCGCCGAGGGCGCCGAGACCGAGCTGCATCTGGGCGGCGCGATGTCCGCCCGGCGATCCGCCGCCGATGAACGGGACGGAGTAGCCGAGGCCCGTACCGACCGTGCCGGCCGGCCCGGCGCTGACCGCGGGCGCCTCTGCGACAGCCCGGTCCCGGAGCTCCGTCTGGCGCTGCCAGAGGCGGTCCGTGTAGCCCTTACCGGTCCGGTCGACCGTGTAGCGCGCGTACCGCTTCAGATCGGCCATCGGGCGCGCTTCGGCTTCGTCGCGATGCTTCGCGGGGATCCGCTTCGGATCGTCGGTGAAGGCGTAGGTGCCGTCCTCCGTGACCCAGGAATAGACGTTGCCCGCGAATGCGGAGCTGGCCGTCCCGAGGAGCAGGGCCACTCCCAGAAAAATGATTCCAATGCGCGTCGCGGTCCTCTGCCTGAGCATGAGCGAAACCTCCTCTGCTGAAGCGTCGTGGATACGCCCGCCCGGAAATCGCAGGACTTGCACCCGACTGCGAACGATTTGCCGGTCGGCTGCGATCGCCCGGCCGTCGTCGCTCGCCGGCCACGACATCCGGCCCGAAAACCCGCAGCTTTCACGCAGCGCGATTGACAAAACGGGCCAGCCCCATAGTATCCGGCACCCAGTTTGTTGCGGGGTAGAGCAGCCAGGTAGCTCGTCGGGCTCATAACCCGGAGGTCGCAGGTTCGAATCCTGCCCCCGCTACCACTCCAAAAAAGCCCCTCTCGATCGACGTCGAGAGGGGCTTTTCTCATTTCTCATTCATTCGCCTGTCGCTCGACCGCACGCCGGTCGACTCCGCTTCCGCCTCCGCCTCAGTCGACGTAGCGCGGGTCGTAGGCGTCTCTTCCGAAACGGAAGAAGATGGACGTGCGGATTCCCGCCTGGATCTCGTCGCCGGTGAAGACGCCGTCGCTCCCCCGATCGTCGTAGAACGTGTCGTAATCCTGGACGCGGACGCCGTAGCGCACGAAGGTGCTCGTCGAGAAGGTCAGATGGCGACCGACGTGGAAGTTGATGCCGAGCTCGGGGCCGATGCCGGCCGTGAACGAGGTCTCTTCGTAGTCCGCCCGGAAGCCGTCGACGTCGATGTGGTCGTCGATCTCGCCGACCCCGAGATGCAACGAGGGGCCGATGTAGACGCGCAGATCGGGCGTTCGGATGAAGCCGAAACCGAGCGTCTGGTCGACGAAGAAGCTGGCCCCCTGGACCTGGTTCTGGATCCCGGCTTGATGGATCTCCTGGTCGACGAAGTCGAGTCCCGCGACGACGCGATAGTTGAAGAGCCGATCCTGGGCGAGATTCGAATCGAAGGCGACGCCGAATCCGACGGCATCGGTCTGCGTGTCGAGGTCGACGAAGACGTCGTCCCGATCCTCGAGCCGTGCATCGCTGCGACTGAACGAAAGACTTCCGCCGATCCCGCCGGCACTGCTCGGCTCGGCGCCCAAAGAACCGGCCAGCACGATCCATCCCGAAACGACCCGGACGAGCCAACGCGAACGATCGACACCCGAAAATGGTCCCACGCTCTCCCCCTTCTGCGCCGGCAGCGCATCAGGCGAAGAATCGTTCGACCACCTCGCCCATGTATGCGATGCCGTCGTCATCGATGCCGTGGTTGCACGGCAGGATCAGTCCCGTCTCCATCACCCGATCGCAATTGCCGAGACCGCCCGGCGCGATCCGATGGGCTCGCTTTTTGAACGCGGGCTGGCGCGCAATGTTCCCGCTCCAGACCATGCGGGTATCGATCCCGTTCGATTCCATGTGTCTCTGGAAGGCGCCCCGAACGACTCCGGACTCGGGCCGGAGGAGAAAGGGAAACATGTGCCAGGCGGTCTCGACGCCGGGCGTCACCTCGGGCAACACGAAGACCTCCGGCCGCTTCGCGAGGACCCCGGCGAGGAGCTCGAAGTTCCGCCGCCGGCGCGCGAGATTCTTCGAGAGCTTGCGCATCTGCACGACACCGAAGGCCGCCGAGATCTCGCTCGGCTCGAAGTTCCAGCCGACCTCGTCGAAGATGAAGAGATCGTCGTACTGGATGCCGTCGAGATCGCTGAAGAAGGAGCGCGTCCCCTTCTGCGAGCCGAAGAATTTGGGCTCGCTGCGTCGGCCCCAGCGGCGCAGGGTGAGCGCGCGGTCGACGAGTGCCGAATCGTCGAGGAGGACCATGCCGCCGGTCCCGGCCGCCGTGATGATGTGCGAGAGCGCGAAGCTCGTCAGCGAGATGTCCGAGCGCGTTCCGGTCGGGGTCCCGCGCAGCGTCGCGCCGAGACAATCGCAGGAGTCCTCGATGAGGCGCAGGCCGCGCCGGTCGGCGATCGAGCGCAGCGCATCCCAGTCGGGACAGTTGCCGATGAGGTTCGGGACGAGCATCGCCTTCGTCCGCGGACCGATCGCCGCTTCGATGCGGTCGAGATCGACCTGATAGGTGTTGGGCGTGACGTCGAGCAGCACGGGGACGAGCCCGGCGCGCACGATCGCGGCGACGTCGGTCGAGAAGGTCAGAGCCGGCGTCAGGATCTCGTCGCCGGGCTCGAGCGCGAGCAGCTCGACGGCGAGATAGAGCGCCGACGAGCCGGAGTTCACCATCACGCCCCGCGCCTTGCCGAAGACCTCGGCGACGAGCCGCTCCATCTCCTTCGTCTGGGGCCCGATCCGCAGCGCCGTGGCACCGCCGCGCAGGACGGAGAGGACGGCCTGCACCTCCTCCTCGTCATGGACGCTGCCTGCATACTCGATCCGCCGAATCGCCATCTCGAACCTCTCCCGATGCACCGCAGCGTCGACCGCCGGGCGAACGCTGCGCCTCTCCGCTCGATCAGTCCCGAGAGGCGCCGCGGATCGTCTCTACGGCCTTCCGCCCCTGCGCAGCCGCGTCCGTGCTCTGCGCATCGGCCGGGACGGCGAGGGCCTCCGCATAGCACGGCGTGATCGCGATGCGCCGGATCGTCTCCGGAGACGCGAGCGCGTTCACGACCTGTTCGGCGACCGCGGCCGGATCCATCATGCGCCCGTACATGTAGTCGAGCTCGAACCAGCGCTGGACGATCGGCGCGAGCTTCGCCGCGTCCTGTCCGAATCCGAACTCGGTCAGCGTGTCGCCGTTCGCGATCGACGTGAAGCCCACGAGGCGGTGTTCGCCCTGCCAGGCCTGGATCAACCGCTCGAGCGCGACCTTCGTCACGAGATAGGTCGCCTGCTTCGGCCGAGGCGGGGAATCGTCGATGGAGATCGACGAGAAGACCACGACCTTGCCCCGATTCGCTTCGAGCTCGGCGATCGCGGCATTCAGGATCAGGGAGAGCCCGATCACGTTCGTCGCGAAGCAGTCCTGCCAGTCGGAGGCATCGATCTCCTCGATCGGCCCGAAGGTCGAGATGCCCGGCGCATAGACGAGGGCGTCGAGTCCGCCCAGCCCGGCGATGGCAGCCGCCACGGCCGCTCGACAGCTGGCCTCGTCGCGCACGTCGCACGGCAGCGCGAACGCACCACCGCCGGCCGCCGCAGCCGCCGCCTCGATCCGATCCGTGCGACGCGCCGCGAAGACGACGCGCGCGCCCTCGCGTGCGAGCGCATGACCGGATTCGCGCCCGAGCCCCGAGGAAGCACCGACGACGAGGATCCGCTTGCCCTTCAATCGCATCTGGCCACTCTCATCTGCCGATTCTCATCTGCCCATTCGCATCTGCCGACTCGCGTTTCTACGCGCTTGCGCACGCTCGCCTTCATCCGCCGCCCATGCCGTCGCCGTCGTCGCCGCCGTCGTTGCCGACTTCGCCGCCGATGCGAATCGGCTCGCAACTGCCGAGGCGGCCGCGAACATAGCCGGATCGCGCGCGGATTTCGCGGCGCCGGCCCCTGTCGCCAGCGCTCACCCGCTCCCTCCGCTCACGGCGCGGGACGGGCTGGGATCCACATGGCGACTTCGCCGTCCTGGACGAGCACGTCGTGCTGATTCAGGACCTGGATCGCGAAGTGGACGACGCTCATCTCCGGTCGCCCGCGCGAAGGCGTGCAGCGCGTCGGGCGATGGCGCGTCCGGATCGTGTCCCCGATCCGAACGGGCTCGAAGCAGCGAAACGAATCGCCGAGATGGCCGGCCAGCCCCGTCGCGGGCAGTCGTGCGCCGAGGAGATCCCGGAGAAAATCGCCGAAGGCGAGGCAGAAGGTCCAGCTCGGCGGCGCAATCCGGTCGCCGAAGCGACCTCGCCCCGCGAAGACCCGGTTGAGATAGACGGGGAGCCGCTCGGCCGTCAGGTTCGTGAAACCCACGACGTCCGCCTCCGTCACCGTGCGGCCGATGCTCTCGCCGCGCGGCCCGCGCTCGATCAGATCCTCTGCGTAGAGCGGCTCGGACGAATGCTTCGGCACGAGCGGCCGCGGCATCACGTCCGGGCGCGTCGCCCCGGCCATCGCGCGGACGCTGACGAGGCCGCGGCAGGTCCGCTCGCCGCGCTGATTCAGGATCTCGAACGCCGTATCCCGCTCCCGTTCCTCGGCAAGCCCTTCGACGGCCGCACCGCTCGCAGGCCGGTAACGCAGCGAGAATCGGTCGCCGATGCGCACGGATCTCTCGAATCGGATCGAATAGCCAGCGACCCAGGCGTCGGGATCCGCTGCCCCGAGCCGCTCGGGCGCGGCGCCCGCGAGCGCACCGAGCGCCCAACAGGCCGACAGCAGCCCGGGCGCGATCGGAGCGGGGCTGCCCGGCTCGGAAGCGGCGAGACCGTGATCGAAATGCATGCGGGCATAGTCGCCCGTCAGGCCACCGAACAGCACGAGATCTGCGGAAGTCACCGTTCGATGCCCGATCTCGTCGGAATGGCCCGGCGAATCGCCCTGCTGCGCCTCCCGGCTCGACGACATCGGATCCACGCTCCCCTCCCGACGGGCGGCCGCACGAGAGCGGTTCGACCGGATCGGCGCGCGACAGCCTATCCCGCTGGCGCGAGCCGGGCATCCGCGCGTAGAGTCCAGCGACCCCGGCGACGGGCAGGAGGACTGCGCGATGTTCGAAGAGGATTCCGGTTCCCATCCGATGAGCCGCCGCCGATTCCTCGGCGGAACCGCGGGCGCCCTCGCCCTCGGCGCGACCGGACTCGCCGCCTGTACGCCCGCCGTCGAAACCTCACCCGGGAAGCCCTGGGACCATGAATTCGACGTCGTCGTCATCGGCAGCGGGACCGGCCTCGTCGCCGCCCTCGCCGCTCGCGTCGCCGGGGCCGCGGTCGTCGTGCTCGAGAAGCGCAAGATCATCGGCGGTACGACGGGCCATTCCGGCGGCGTCGCCTGGATCCCGAACAACAACGTCATGAAGGCCGAGGGCCTCGCCGACGACCGTGCGAAGGCGATGGAATACCTGACCAAGCTCGCGGGGGGCCAGGCGACCCAGGAACTCCTCGACGCCTTTCTCGACGCCGGACCCGAGATGGCCGATTTCGTCGAGGCGCATTCGCCGCTGCGATGGCGGGTCTCGAAGATCCTCGGCAACAACGCCGACTATCATCCGGAGTGGCCCGGCGCGATGACGCGCGGGCGCAGCATCGAGCCGGTGACGGACCGCGTCGGCCTCTACGGTCCCGAGCTCATCGGCGGCCTGCAGAAGGGCTGCGAGGAT